>NZ_JARXWD010000034.1:0-40830 GCF_029892765.1 Stenotrophomonas sp. 1278 | reverse complement strand
GTGTCGGATTGCGGGGTGTCCGCGGCATGGATGCCGCGGCCAAGCCTCCAGGGATGGATTCACGGCGTCCCCGCAATCCGACACCACCCCGCCATCCCACGGAATGCCGCTCTTGCTGTTGCTGTTGCTGTTGCTATTGCATTTAAAGTTGCCGGCCAGAGGCCGGCACTACCGCGGGTGCAGGGCCCAGCCCTGCCGAACACCCTTACCGCAGTTGGCTGTCCTTGCTGCCCCGGCGGTTGTAGCCACTCTGCGCCTGTTCCTCTTCGTCGTGCGCCTGCTGACAGTTCACGCACAGCCGTACGCCAGGCACTGCCTGACGCCGCGCCAAGGGAATTGGCGCGTCGCATTCCTCACAGTGTTCCAGACCCGGGCCCTGGCGCAGCTGGCGCCGCGCGCGGGCAATCGCATCGTCGACGGTGGCGTCGATCTGGTCCTGGACCGCGCCATCTCCGGCCCAACCGGTAGCCATGGCCATCCTCCGCAGGTGTGTCGCCTGATATGGGGACAATACACCCACGGAAAAGGCATCTGCGTCCGCAGCGCTTCAGCAACCTGAGCAGAAAAGGGGACGGAGGGGATTACGTCGTTTGTGGCAGAAACGACGTAATCCCCTCCGTCCCCATCTTCTTACCAGACCAGGTCGTCGGGGACCTGGAACTGTGCGTAGTAGGCGTCGTCCTCGGCGTTGCCGGTGGAGATCTCGGCGCTGGAGCCGGGCGTGCCATGGTCGACGATGATGGCTTCCGGGGCGCGTTCACGCACCTTCTCCGCTGCCGTGCGTGGCAGCACCGCGTAGCCATCGCCATGGGCCACAATCACCAGCACGCCCACCGACAGTGCCTTGCGCAGCTTGGTATCGATCAACAGGGTGCGGATCACCGCGCCATCGCTGAAGCGGTACTCGTCCTCGCCCTTGTGCGGCACGGCGTGGGCGCTGATGATCTGCCTGGCCTGCGCCTTGCGCTCAGCCTGCTTGGCCTGCGCGTTGCGCTCGGCAGCCAGCGCACGGTCACGCTCGATCTTCTCGGCGCGCGCGCGTTCAGCTTCACGCTGGACCTCCGCCGACGTCGACTCGGCCTTGCCCTGGCGGGCCTTGGCCTGTTCACGCGCGGCGGCACTGGCCTGCGACTTCTTGGCCAGGCCGGCCTTGAGCAATTGTTCCTGCAGCGCGTTGGGCTTTGCCATGGTCGATACGTACCGCGTGTAATCTGGATGCCCCATTCTACCGACGCGCCGACGCCCCTGCATGGCTGTCCTGAAGTACCTCACCGGCTACCCCGAACCCCTGGTCGCCCAGGTCAGCGATCTGCTGGCACAGGGCAAGCTCGGCCCCTGGCTGCAGCAGCGCTACCCCGACCCGCATGAGGTGCGCAGCGACCGCCAGCTGTACGACTACACCCAGGACATGAAGGATCGCTACCTGCGCAAGTCGGTGCCGCTCAACAAGGTCTGCTACGACAACACGCTGGAGGTCATCAAGCATGCCTTGGGCACCCACACCGCCATTTCCCGTGTACACGGCGGCCGGCTCAAGGCCAGCCGCGAGATCCGCATCGCCACCGTGTTCCGGCAGGCGCCAGCCGCCTTCCTGCGCATGATCGTGGTGCACGAGCTGGCCCATCTGAAGGAGGCCGACCACAACAAGGCCTTCTACCAGCTGTGCCAGCACATGGAGCCGGATTACCTGCAGCTGGAGTTCGATACCCGCCTGTACCTGACCGAGCTGGCCAACCGCGGCCAGCGCTGAGCCGGCGTAGCGGCTACACTGCGCGCCCCCTGCCCGACCTTTCGCCATGGAACCGACCCGACTCGACAAACGCCTGTCCGCCCTGCTCGGCATCCCGCGTGGTGAAGCGCGGCGCTATATCGAGGGCGGCTGGGTCAGCGTCGATGGCGAAGTGGTGGAACAGCCGCAGCGCCCGGTGGACGAGAGCGCCAGCATCGTGGTGGCCGAGCAGGCCAGCGACAGCAAGGCCGAGCGCGCCAGCATGCTGCTGCACAAACCGGCGGGCGTGCCAGCCGATGCCCTGTGCGCGCTGATCCGCACCGAGACCCGCAGCGAACTGGATGCCAGCGACATCCGTCCGCTGCAACGGCATTTCCACGGTCTGCAGCTGGCATCCTCGCTGCCGGCCGACGACAACGGGCTGGTGGTGGTCAGCCAGGATCCGGCGGTGCTCGCGCACCTGCAGCGCAACCTGGGCCGCACCGAACAGGAGTACCTGGTCGAAGTGGCTGAAGGCGGCCCGGAACGTGGCCCGTGGCTGATGGCCCGGCTGCAGCATGAAGCAGGCGGCCCGAAGGTCAGCTGGCAGAGCGAGCAGCGCCTGCGTTTTGCAGGCAAGGGACTGACCGCGAAGGGCCTGAGGACTGCGGTGACGGCTGCCGGCCTGCAGGTGGTGGCCGTACGCCGCCTGCGCATCGGCCGGGTGGCGCTGGGCCCGCTGGCCGTGGGCCAGTGGCGCTATCTGGGCAGCGACGAGCGGTTCTGAGTCACGGCGCTTCATCCACGCATGGCGTGGATCTACTGGGGTGGCAGCTCATCCACGCGTGGCGTGGATCTACCGGTGACAGCTCATCCACGCGTGGCGTGGATCTACCGGTGACAGCTCATCCACGCGTGGCGTGGATCTACCAGTGACAGCCCATCCACGCATGGCGTGGATCTACCGGTGGCAGTTCATCCACGCATGGCGTGGATCTACCGCCATGCGTAGCCAGGATCTACCATCGGCGTCATGAGTCTGCGCAAACCTTTATGGCGACGCCTGCTGCGCGTGGCCGCGATCATCATCGCCGCCCTGCTTCTGCTGGTGCTGTCCGGCCTGCTGCTGGCCGACCACCTGGCCCCGCAGGCGCGCGGCGAAGCGTCGCAGATACTGCCGCTGCAACCTGCGCAGACGCCCATCGATCGGCAGATGATGCCCCTGCAGGCCGCCCATCCCGGGCAGTCTGGCGTAGCCTTCCTCAGCGATGGCATGGATGCGTTCGCTGCCCGCGCGATGATCACCGAGCACGCCGGCCGCAGCCTGGACCTGCAGTACTACATCTGGCACGACGACCTGATCGGCCACTTGATGGCCAAGGCGCTGTACGACGCTGCCGAACGTGGCGTGCGCGTGCGCATCCTGCTTGATGACATGAATGCCAAGGACAAGGATGCGCTGATGATGGCGCTCGATGCGCATCCCAACATCGAGCTTCGCCTGTACAACCCGTTCCGCAACCGCAGCGGCATGGCCCGCACGCTGGAGCTGGTGCAACGCGCCTTCAGCGTGAACCACCGCATGCACAACAAGAGCTGGATCGCCGATGGCCGCATCGCGATCGTGGGTGGCCGCAACATCGGCGAGGAGTACTTCAGCGCGCGCAGCGACGTGAATTTCCAGGACCTGGACCTGGTGGTGGCCGGCCCGGCCGTGCAGCAGGCCAACCAGATCTTCGACGACTACTGGAACAGCGACGCGGCGATTCCGATCTCGGCGCTGGCGACCTATACCGATGCACAGCTGCGCCAGCTGGTGCGCCAGTCCGATCTGGACGCGCTGCATGCGCAGGCCCAACCGTACCTGCAGCGCGTGGCCGAGTCGCGCCAGCGCCAGCGTGCCAGCCCGGAGCCGCTGCACTGGAGCAGGCAGGTACGGATCGTGTCCGATCCACCGATGAAGCACCACGGCGATGCACACGACGACTGGCTGGTCACCGAGCTGGTCCAACAGCTGCAGTCGACGCGCTACAAGGCACTGTTGATCTCGCCGTACTTCGTCCCCGGCAGCGAAGGGCTGGACGGCCTTTCGGCGATGGCCGGCCGCGGCGCCCAGGTCGGCGTGGTGACCAACTCACTGGCGGCCAACGATGTGGCTGCCGTGCACGGTGGCTACATGGGCTACCGGGTGCCGCTGCTGAAGGCAGGCGTGCAGCTGTACGAACTGAAGGCGAACGGCCAGGCCGGTGACGGCAGCCTGTTCGGCAGCAGCGGCGCCAGCCTGCACACCAAGGCATTGCTGGTCGACGACCGGCGCGGGTTCGTCGGATCGTTCAACCTCGATCCGCGTTCGGCCTATCTCAACACCGAGATGGGCGTGCTGTTCGACGACCCGGTGCTGGGCGCACAGCTGCGCGCGGAATACCTGCGCCTGGCCAGCCCGGAACACAGCTGGTGGCTTGCGCTCGGCGCTGATGATGAGCTGCGCTGGCTGCAGCGCGAGCCGCCGCCGCACTGGGTCGATGCCGAGCCCGGCAGCAGCCTCGGCAAACGCTGGACGGCACGGGTGATCAGCTGGCTGCCGCTGGAATCCCAGCTGTAACGTCAGGGGGCGTTCCCCTCGCCATCGCCGTGCAGGCTTTCGTCCAGGGTTTCCACATTGCGCCCGTGCAGGCGCCGCCAGATCCAGCGCAGCGCGTGTGGCGGCGCTGCCGGCAATTGTTCCAGCAAGGCCAGCATGCGGCCCTGGCTGGCATGCCCGTGCCGGCACAGCAGGCTGGCCGCCGCAGCGGCGCTGGCCAGGCGCAGGCTGTCGGCCAGCGGACCGTCTGCATCAGGCGCCAGGGCCTGATGCACCGGTTCGGGCAGTTCCCACGCTGCTGCCACCCGCTGCGCCAACGGCAGTGACCACTGCTGCAGCAACTGCAGGGCCAGCGCGGGCTCCACTTCTTCGCCACGCACCTGTGCTTCCTGCAGCAGTTGACGCATGACCAGCGCCGCGCCCAGGCCCTGCACCAGGCCCAGCCATTGCGCAGCGAAGGCATCGCCGAAGGTGACCGTGCGGGCGTGGTCGGCGGCCGCGCGCGACGCCAGCAGGGCGTGCTCCCATATGATCGAACTGAACTGCGGGAACACCTCGCACTGCACCTGCATCACCGGCTGCACCAGCACGGCGCTGATGATCTGCCGCACACCTTCGGTGCCGACCAGGGTCACCGCCCGCTGCAGGCTTTCCACGGGCCGCTCGTGCACCTTGTAGGCCGGGCTGTTGGCGATCCGGAGCAGGTTGCCGGTCAGCACCGGATCCTGGCCAATGATCGCCGCCATCACCCGCGCCGATGCAACGTCGTCATTGACCGTCTGGATCAGCTGCGGCAGCAGTTGCGGGCGCCGCGGCAGCTGCCGGGTAGCCCAGTCGCGGTCCTGCAGCGCGCGGTCCACCGCTTCGGCCAGGCCCGATGCGCTGACCGCCGCCGGTTCGCCTGCCAAGCGCGGATACAGGGCCAGCGCGTGCAGTCCGCGCTGCAGGTGGGCGGCGACCTCGGCCGCCGGCAAGGCGTCGCCCTGCAGGCTGGCCGCCGCGGCCGCCACGGCCTGGCGGGGGGCTGCGGCCAGGCGTGCCGGGGCCTGCCCGGTCAGCTGCGACAGCCAACGGAGCACAGATCGCCACCACGCTGCGGTCATCGCCGCCCATCCTGTCGTTGTCCTGCTGCCACTGCCTGCCCCTGCGCCTTCATCACATCCGGCGACCTGCCGTCGTCGCAGCATCGGCCGCACTTTCATCTTCTTTAACCCGGGCGCGTCCGGCGTCGACGGCATATCCCGGGCGAATGGACTAGAATGGCGCCGCGCGACCCGTCCCCCTGTACCGACGACGTCGCTTTTTTTGTTTTCGGACCCTACCGTTCATTGGCAGTTCGCCGCAGTTCACCGCAGATCGCGCCATCGGAGACCCCATGCTATTCGAAACCCTCGCAACCACCGGCCACGAACAGGTGGTGTTCTGCCACAACCAGGATGCCGGCCTGCGGGCAATCATCGCCATCCACAACACCACCCTGGGCCCTGCCCTGGGCGGGGTGCGCATGCGCCCCTACGCCAGCACCGACGATGCGCTGGCCGATGTGCTGCGGCTGAGCCGCACGATGACCTACAAGAATGCGCTGGCCGGTCTCAATGTCGGTGGCGGCAAGGCGGTGATCATCGGCGACCCCAAGGTCGACAAGACCGAAGTGCTGTTCCGCGCGTTCGGCCGCTATGTCGATTCGCTGGGTGGTCGCTACATCACGGCCGAGGATGTCGGCACCGACGTCAACGACATGGAGAACATCTACCTGGAGAGCCAGTTCGTCACTGGCGTGCACCAGGTCCATGGCGGCTCGGGAGATCCGGCGCCGTTCACCGCCTATGGCGCGCTGCAGGCGTTGATGGCCTCGATGCGCTTCAAGTTCGGCCATGAGGAAGTGGGCAAGACCAGCATCGCGGTGCAGGGCCTGGGCCATATCGGCATGGAACTGGTGAAGCTGCTGCGCGACCGTGGCGCCAAGCTGTACGTGACCGATCTGGACAGCGCGCTGGTGGATCGTGCAGTCAACGATTTCGGCGCCGAGGCAGTCAAGCCGGACGAGATCCACGAAGTGAACGCCGATGTGTTCGCGCCGTGCGCGCTGGAAGGCGCGATCAACGCTGACACGCTGCCGCGGATCAAGGCGAAGATCATCTGTGGCACCGCCAACAACCAGCTGTCCAGCCTGGAGATCGGCGACGAGCTGCATGCGCGCGGCATCCTGTATGCCCCCGACTACGCGGTCAACGCTGGTGGCGTGATGAACGTGTCGCTGGAAATCGACGGTTACAACCGCGAGCGCGCGATGCGGCTGATCCGCAGCATCTACCACAACCTGACGCGCATCTTCGAACTGTCGCAGCGCGAGAACATTGCCCCGCAGCGCGCGGCTGACCGGATCGCAGAAGCGCGCATCCTGTCGATCGGCAAGCTGAAGATGCCGCTGGGCCGCAGCACACCGCGCCTGGGCGACCTGCGCGGCGGCTGAGCGCCGCCCCCGGCAACCGGACGCGTGCCGACCGTGGGTCGGCACCGCCGGATGTACGCGCCGGGCAGCACGCCCGGCGCCATGATCAGAAACCGGTGCTGTAGCGCAGCGCCGCCTGACGTGCATCATCGCCACCCACGCGCTGGTCGATGCCCAGGCTCAGGCGGCCATTGCGGCCCCACCACGATTCCAGCGCCAGGCCGAACAAGGCACTGCCACGCGGTGCGTCAACACCGGCCAACGGCGCCCAGGCATCAACGCCGACGAAACTTGCCTGCCAGGCCTGCTCACCGCCATCCAGCCGTTGCTGCCATTCGGCATGGCCGCGCAGCGTCCAGCGCCCCCACTGCCGCTCACCCCGCAGGCCCGCCAGCATCTGGCTGCGCTGTGCACGCGACGCCTCACCGCGCAGGCCGAAGCCGAAGCCGCCCTGCTCGCTGAAGCCATCGGTGTCCAGACGGGTGCTGCTGGCTCCCAGGTACGGTGTCAACGACGCACCGATGCGCCCGAAGCGATAGCCGCCTTCAACGCTGGCACTGCTGAAACGTCCGCCGTAGCGCGCGGACACACCGTAGGCACCGGCACCCAGCAGCAACTGGCGATCCAGTTCCCGGGTGAACTGGCCGGTGCCGAACTGGGCCAGCGCATAGCCACGCCCCAGGTTCCAGCCGGCATACAACTGCGCCTGCGCCTGGCGGTCACGCCCACGATCACCACTGAAGTTGCTGCCGCCGTTGCTGCGGGTTTCGCCAAAGGCCATGCCCAGCAGGCCGTTGCTGCCCAGTGCCACGTCCTGGCCGGCCATCCAGCCCTGGCTGTCGGCGGCGTTGCCGGCAAAGCTGCCCTGCCCGGCTTCACCCAGCGCGCTCTGCCAGGCGCCACGCAGCTTCGGCGCAGCCTGCACGCGGTCGAAGCGCTCGGCAACCGCGCGGCGCGACATGTCCACGCTGTCGAAGGTCGACGCTTCAGCGCGCGCATGCGCTTGTCCGGACAGGCTCTCCAGGCTCGCCGACAGGCCATCGGTTCCGCCAGACGTACGCTGCAGCGCGCCTGCGGCCACGCCGAACGCCGAGCCCTGCAGATCCGCATTGCGGTCCAGCGCGGTGAATGCCGACTGCACCCGCAGTGCCGATGCCTGTGCATTGGCGCCCAGGCCCGATGCGGCTGCCGAAACGTTGACCTGGGTCAGGTCCATCCACGCGTCGTTGCTGCCATAGCCGTACTGCGCCTGCAGCAGGGTCAGGCCGTTGGCGCCGGTGTTGGCCACCGGCGTGGTGAACGTGCCGTTGATACCGCCGTTGGCATGGACCAGACCCTGGCGGCTGCCGACCTGCGGCACGTAACCGGACACGATGCCATCGACCACGACGCCACCGGCCAGGCGCGCGGTGCCGGTCACCTGCAGCGCGTTCACCCCCAGCGCGACGATCAGCTGCGCATCCGGCCGCTGGCTGTAATTGCCTTCGATGGTCGCGGTGGTGTTGGCGTTGACCAGCACCACGCTGGCGCCGTTGTCGACGTTGCCGATCACCCGCGGCGTGCCGGGCATGAACTGCAGGCCGGCCATCGAGGCACCACCGGAACCGGAGACGCTCACGTTGGAACGGATCACGGCGCCACCGCGCAGGGCCAGGCTGCCGCGCTCGATGCGGGTCGCACCGCTGTAGCTGTTGTTGCCGCTCAGCTCCAGCCGGCCATCGCCGCGCTTGATCAGGCCGCCAGCGCCGGCGATGTCGTTGCTCCAGATCGAGCCCGAAGAGGCCGCGTCGACATTGACCGTGGCATCGCCCCAGTCGAAGCGGCCGGGACCGTTCACCGCCTTGCCGACGTTGAGCATGCCGTAGCCGTAGATGGGATCGACGCCCGGCGCACCGATGTCGGTGGCGGTGCCGAGCAGGGTCTGCCGTACCAGGTCGTTGTCGAAGTAGGGATAGCGCTGCCAGACCAGCGCCGCAGCACCGGAGATCAGCGGCGCGGCGAAGGACGTACCGTAGTTCCACAGGTACTTGCCGGTACCCGGCTCCGGAAACACCGCGCTGCCGGGAGCGGTCAGGCAATAGCGCGCGGCGTCGCCACAGGCATTGGCCCACGGCGCACGTTCACCGGGCTTGTTCGGATCGATCGCAGTAGCTACCAGCCAGCCTTTTTCCAGATCCGCTGCCGGCAGCGATCCGCCGAAGCCACGCTGGCTGGGCAGCGCGGCCACGCTGCTGGGCTGGTCGCGCCCTTCGTTGCCTGCGGCGAACACCACCAGGCCACCGTGATTTATGATGAAGGGGCGGTATTCGCCCGCGACCTGCGCAGTGGTGCCGAGGTCGGTCCAGTACAGGCCGCCCCAGGAATTGTTCATCACCTTCACGCCGTAGTTGATCAGGTCCTGGTGGACCCCGGCCACGCCCAGCGTGCCGCTGAAGGAGTTGCCCCGGCCACTGCCGTCATCCTTGGGCGTGGTGTCGGAAATGATGCGTGCCGAGACGATCTCCGCCCCCTGTGCGATGCCGCCGGGCCAGACCCCCACCGGTACACCGGCCGCCAGGCTGGCGACGGCCGTGCCATGGCCGAGCACGTCATCGACGTTGAGATTGTTGCGGCTCGGGTCGATGTAGTTGAGGTTGGCCACCACCCGTCCGTTCAGCGCCTCGGCACTGCGCAGCACGCCCGAATCGACGATGCCGATGCGCACGCCGCGACCGGTCGCGCCGGTGGCCTGTGCGGCACGCGCGTTGGTCTGTGCCAGATGCGCATCCACGGCCGGCTCCAGCGGTCTGGCAGCGGGAGGCGGGGTGACCGGGGGCGTGACCGGAGGCGTGGTCGGGGGCGGGTCGATGCGCACGTTGCTGCCGCCGCCTCCACCGCCACACGCCGACAGCGCCACCGCCAGCGCCGATGCCAGGACCGACCTTCCCATCGTCTTACGTTCCATCGTTTCCTTCCCATGAACGTTGGCCTGCCGCCATCCGGGCAGGCATCCAGTACTGCCCAGCGGCAGTCTTCGCCGACCCTCTATACTGGGCCGGCCCCCACGCAGTCTGCCGGGAAACGGCGCCGTATCCAACGCCCGTCGTCTCCTTTCCGAACATTGCTCACGCATCAACGAGATTGCCATGTCCAACATCGTCATCGCCGCCGCCAAGCGCACCGCCATCGGCTCCTTCCTCGGCCAGTTCAACGGCGTTCCGACCCCGACCCTCGGCGCGGCCGCCATCGCCGCCGCGCTGGAACAGTCGGGCGTGCCTGCCAGCGACGTCTCCGAAGTCCTGATGGGCTGCGTGCTGCCGGCCAATCTCGGCCAGGCCCCTGCCCGCCAGGCAGCGATCGCCGCCGGTATTCCGCTGTCGGTCGGCGCCACCACCCTCAACAAGGTCTGCGGTTCGGGCATGAAGGCCATCATGCTCGGGCATGACCTGATCAAGGCCGGTTCGGCCAAGGTCGTGGTCGCCGGCGGCATGGAGTCGATGTCCAACGCGCCGCACCTGCTGCCCAATTCGCGCACCGGCAACCGTTTCGGCAACTTCCAGGCGGTGGACCACATGGCCCACGACGGCCTGGTCAATGCCTATGACGGCAAGGCCATGGGCGAGTTCGCCGAATGCGCCGTGGACAAGTACCAGTTCACCCGCGAAGAGCAGGACGCCTACTCCATCGAATCGGTCAAGCGCGCGCAGGCAGCCCAGGCCAACGGCGCCTTCGCCGACGAGATCGTTGCGGTGAAGGTCGCCACCCGCAAGGGTGAAGTCGAGGTCGCCAGCGACGAACAGCCTGGTCGTTCGGACATTGCCAAGATCCCGACCCTGCGCCCGGCCTTCAAGAAGGACGGCAGCGTGACCGCCGCCAGTTCCTCCAGCATCTCCGACGGCGCTGCCGCCGTGGTCCTGCTGACCGAAGAAGATGCTGCCGCACGCGGCCTGCAGCCGCTGGCGCGCATCGTCGGCCATGCCACCCATTCGCAGGAGCCGGAGTGGTTCACCACGGCCCCGATCGGTGCCATCCACACCCTGTTGGCGAAGACCGGCTGGTCGCTGGACCAGGTCGATCTGTTCGAAGTCAACGAGGCCTTCGCCGTGGTGGCGATGGCACCGATGCGCGAACTGGGCATCCCGCACGACAAGCTCAACGTGAATGGCGGTGCCTGCGCGCTGGGCCATCCGATCGGCGCCTCCGGCGCACGCCTGGTGGTCACTCTGGTCAACGCATTGCGCACGCGCGGCGGCAAGCGCGGCATTGCCACCCTGTGCATCGGCGGCGGCGAAGCGACGGCTATCGCCATCGAGTTGATCTGAAAGGGTTTAACGTCTATTTCGCAAAAATGAATGCGGGATCGCTTGACACCCAATCTTGGCTTGTCATCATGTTGTCGGCGCGCAGCATGCGCGTTGCCTAATTCTAACGACGAGGATTTACACAATGAGCATCAACAAGCTGCTGGTCGCGATGTCCCTGGCTCTGGCTCTGGCCGCCTGCTCGAAGCAGGAAGCTGCCCAGGACGCCGCTGCTTCGGCCAACCAGGCCGCCACCGAAGCCCAGGCTGCTGCCGACCAGGCCGCCGCTGCTGGCGCCCAGACCGCCGACGCTGCCCAGCAGGCCGCTGACACCGCCGCCACCGCTGCTGACGCTTCGGTCGACGCCGCTGCCCAGGCTGCTGGCGCTGCCACCGACGCCGCTGCTGGCGAAGCCAAGGACGCCGCCAAGGCTGCCGAAGCTACCGCTGAGCAGGCCAAGGACGCTGCTGAAGAAGCCAAGAAGTAATAACTTCTTTCTTCAAGCTGTTCTGAAGAAGCCGCTGGTTCGCCAGCGGCTTTTTCTTTGCGCGCAGTTCCGTGCGCAGGTCACCACTAGGTCTTCACAACGGTATGAATAGGCTGGCGTCCCCATCCATTGCAGTACCGGAGACCGCCATGAAGATCCGTCCGCTGACCACTACCCTGCTGGCCGCCTCCCTGCTGCTCGCACTGGCTGCCTGCAAGGGCCCGGAAGCCGAACAGGCCAAGCAGGATGCCGCGCAGGCCGCCGACAGCGCCGGTGTCGCCGCACGCGATGCCGTCGACAAGGCCGCTGCCGCCACCCGCGACGCTGCCGACAAGACCGCTGCCGCCTCTGAACAGGCTGCCGCCGATACCCAGCAGGCGCTGGACAGCGCCGCAGCCGCGACCGCCACCGCCGCCGACAAGGCCAAGGTCGCAGCCACCGATGCCGCCGCCCACGCCAGCGACGCCACGGCCGATGCCGCGCAGAAGGTTGCCGACAAGGCCCGCGATGTTGCTGACGACGCCAAGGCCACTGCCGCCAAGGAAGAAGCCAAGCACTAAGGCCTTCGCGTTCGTCGGGCATCGCCCGGCGCAACCGGAAAAGCCGCGGCATCGCCGCGGCTTTTCTGCTTTTCGCTTCTTCTGTTGATTCCGTGCTGGGCGCGCACGGAAACCGTCCAAGGCCGCGCGGGTGGGCTGCGCAGGGGCGTAAGCGCCATGAATGGCGCGACCGAGCCTAAATGGTCGTATTTACGGCGCCCCCTGCGCAGCCCACCCGCGCGGCCCTGCTCACACTCCAGCAGCGCCCACCACGAGGGGCTTCGCCGTTGGCCGTCACCTACGGCAGCGCACGCGCCAGCATCGCCGCCACATCCAACCCCGCCGGCAGCGTGCCGAATGCCAACCCATGCTCGCCGTGCAACCGGCTGCGGATGAACGCTTCGGCCATTGGACTGCGTGCACGCAGCAACAGCGCCGCCTGCAGCAGCAAGGCAGTGCGTTCGCAGAAGACCCGTGCCTGTGCCTCCTCCGGCGCCGCCGCATCGCGCCACTGCTGCAGTGCCGACGCATAACGCGCATCACGATCGGCCACCGCCTCCAGTTCACCGTGCAGCGCCGCCAGCACCTCCGGCTCGCGCGCCAGCGCGCGCAGCACATCCAGGCACTGGATGTTGCCGCTGCCTTCCCAGATCGAATTCAACGGTGCCTGCCGGTACAGCCGCGGCAACATCGATTCCTCCACGTAGCCGGCACCGCCCAGGCATTCCTGCGCTTCGTTGACGAACGCAGGTGCGCGCTTGCATATCCAGTACTTGCCCAAGGCCGTACCCAGCCGCGCGAGCGCGGCCTCGGCCGGATCGCTGCCAGCGCGATCGACCGCGCGTGCGATGCGCATCGCCAGCACCGTGGCCGCTTCCGATTCCAGCGCCAGATCGGCCAGCACGTTGCCCATCAGCAGATGGTCCATCAGTGGCTTGCCGAAGGTGCGCCGATGCCGCGCGTGATGCAGCGCCTGCGCCAGCGCCATGCGCATTTCCGCCGCCGCGCCCAGCATGCAGTCCAGCCGGGTCATCATCACCATGCCGATGATGGTGGCCACCCCGCGTCCCTCCTCGCCCACACGCCAGGCCTGTGCGCCACAGAACTCCACTTCGCTGGATGCGTTGGCCCAGTCGCCCAGCTTGTCCTTCAAGCGCATCAGGCGGAATGCATTGCGATCGCCGTCGGCCAGGCGCCGTGGCATCAGCAGGCAGGTCAATCCGGCCGGCGCCTGCGCCAGTACCAGGAAGCCATCGCACATGGGTGCGGAGAAAAACCATTTGTGGCCGATCAGCCGATAGCGCTCGCCGTCGATGGGTTCGGCGCGGGTGGTGTTGGCGCGCACATCCGAACCGCCCTGCTTCTCGGTCATGCCCATGCCCAGGGTGATGCCGGCCTTGTCGGCCACTGGCACATCGCGCGGGTCGTATACCGGTGCGGCGGCCTTGCGCGACCACTCGGCCAGATGCGGCTGCCCGCGCAGCACGGCTACCGCGGCGTGGGTCATGGTCAACGGGCAGCTGGTGCCGGCCTCGGCCTGGTGGTGCAGGTAGCTCAGCGCAGCGCGCGCGACATGCGCGCCGGGCTGCGGCTCGTGCCAGGACAACCCTGCCACGCCATGTTCCTTCGCCGTCTGCATCAACTGGTGATACGCCGGATGGAATTCCACGGTATCGATGCGATGGCCCTGTGCATCATGGGTACGCAGGCGTGGGCGATCGCGGTTGGCGTCGAAGCCGATGCGGTACAGCGCGTCGCCGGCCAGCCCTCCGTACACCGCCAACCGCGGTGCGAACGCCGCCGCTCCCTCGCGCTGCACGGCCTCCATCAATGCGATGTCGTCGGTCCACAGCTGCCGGCCGGCGAACGGCGGCGGCTGGTTGAGCACCACATGGGTTTCGTAGGGGGCGCTGCTGTTGAAGCTCGGTCCACTCATCGGTTCCTTCCCCGCCGGCAAGAGGTGTGCGGTCCGATTGTGCCGTATCGCCCGGCAACCCCGCGTTCAGGCCGATTCTCGCCACGTGCACGACCGGACCGCCACAGTGACGGCATGGCAGGCAAAGACGATCTGGTAGTACTGCGGCCGGAAGGGCTGTACTGCGCGGCAGGCGATTTTCATATCGATCCCTGGCGGCCGGTACCGCGCGCGGTCATCACCCATGGCCATGGCGACCATGCGCGTCCGGGCATGGGCGAGTACCACTGCAGCACCGGCAGCGTGCCGATTCTGCGCTGGCGCCTGGGCGATGTGCCGCTGCACGCGCATGCCGAGGGCGTGCCGTTCGCGCTGGGCCGGGTGCAGGTATCGCTGCATCCCGCCGGCCACGTGCTCGGCTCGTCGCAGGTGCGCATCGACGATGGTGAGCAGGTCTGGGTGGCGTCGGGCGACTACAAGCGCCAGCCGGACCCGACCTGCACTGCATTCGAAGTGGTGCCCTGCGATACCTTCATCACCGAGGCGACCTTTGCGCTGCCGATCTACCGCTGGCCCGATACTCGTGCCGTGGCGGCCGAGATCGCCGCCTGGCGGCGCGAGTGCGCGCAGCGGGGCGAAGCGGCAGTGCTGCTCTGCTATGCGCTGGGCAAGGCGCAACGCGTGCTTGCCGAGCTGCGTGCGGTGGATGACCAGCCTGCCTGGCTGCATGGCGCCATCGCCAACGGCGTGGCCGTCTATCGCCAGGCCGGTGTGCCCATGCTCGACACGCTCACCGTTGCCGAACAGGGGCGTCAGCCCGATGCGGCCGGCCAGCTGATCCTGGCCCCACCCTCGGCCGCCGGTACGCCGTGGCTGCGCCGGTTCGGCCGTCACCAGCTCGGTTTCGCCTCGGGCTGGATGCAGTTGCGCGGCAACCGCCGCCGACGCAACGTCGACCGTGGCTTTGTGATCTCCGACCATGCCGATTGGCCAGCGCTGCTGCAGACCATCACCCAGACCGGCGCGCAGCGGGTCATTGCCACCCACGGCAACACCGATGCGTTGATTCCGTACCTGCGCGAACGCGGCGTCGCCGCCGAAGCGTTCCGCACCGATTTCGGAGGCGAGGAATGAAGGCCTTCGCCGCGCTGTACCAGCGGCTGGATCGCAGCACGGCGACACTGGACAAGCGCGCGGCGTTGATCGATTACTTCCAGCACGCACGCCCGCATGACGCAGCGTGGGCGCTGTACCTGCTCAGCGGCGGCAAAGTGGGCGGCGCGCGGCGGAAGATTGCCGGCAGCGGCGAATTGCGGGCGTGGATCGCCGACGAATCCGGCCTGCCCCCCTGGCTGGTCGAAGACAGCTACGCGCAGGTCGGCGACCTTGCTGAAACGCTTACCCTGCTGCTGGATGATCCGGCCACCGAAGCCGAGGATCGGCCTCTGGCCGACTGGATCGAACACCACCTGCTTGCCGTTGCCAACCAGCCGGAGCCGGTGCGTCGTGCCGCCGTAGTCGACGGCTGGCGACTGCTGGCATCGGCCGAACGCCTGGTCTTCAACAAGCTGCTGACCGGCGCCCTGCGCGTTGGCGTGTCGCAGCGCGTGGTGCAGCAGGCCTTGGCCGAGTGGTCCGGGCTGGATATCGCCCGCATCGCCCAGCGCATGCTCGGCGACTGGGTGCCCTCCCCCGGCCTGCTTACCACCTTGCTGTCTGCCGAAGAACTGCCGACCGATCGTCAGCAGCCCTACCCGTTCTTCCTCGCTTCGCCGCTGGAAGGGGAGCCCACCGAGCGGCTGGGCGACATCAGCCACTGGCTGCTGGAATGGAAGTGGGATGGCATCCGCCTGCAGTTGCTGCGGCGCCAGGGCGAGGTGGCGTTGTGGTCGCGCGGCGAAGAACGGCTGGACGGTCGCTTCCCGGAGATCGAGCAGGCGGCAGCGTCTCTGCCCGATGGCTGCGTGCTCGATGGCGAGCTGCTGGCATGGGACGACGCCGACAATCTGCCGCGTGCATTCACCGCCCTGCAGACCCGCATCCAGCGCCGCAAACCCGGCGCCGCCACCCTGCGCAACACGCCGGTACGCGTGCTCGCCTACGATCTGCTTGAGCGCGACGGCGAGGACCTGCGTGCACTGCCGCTGCAGCAGCGACGCGTGCAGTTGGCCGAGGTGATCGGCACGCTCGGCGATCCGCGCATCCAGCTGTCGCCTGAGGTGCCAGCCGACGATTGGCAGCATGCCGCGCAGCTGCGCGAAGCATCGCGCGAGCGTGGCGTGGAAGGGCTGATGCTCAAGCGTCGTGATTCGGTCTACCAGTCCGGGCGTCGCCGTGGCGACTGGTGGAAGTGGAAGGTCGAACCGCTGACGATCGATGCAGTGTTGCTGTACGCGCAGGCAGGCCATGGTCGGCGCAGCACGCTGTACACCGACTACACCTTCGGCGTCTGGGACGGCGAAACACTGGTTCCAGTAGCCAAGGCCTATTCCGGTCTGGACGACAAGGAAATCCTCGCCCTCGACCGCTGGATACGTGCACACACGCGTGAACGCTTCGGCCCGGTGCGCAGCGTAAGTGCCGAACAGGTGTTCGAACTTGGTTTCGAAGCAGTCAACCGCAGCGCGCGCCACAAGTCCGGCATTGCCGTGCGCTTTCCACGCATCCTGCGCTGGCGCCACGACAAGCCGGCTGCCGAAGCCGACCACCTGGCCCAGTTGCAGGCGCTGGCGCGATGAAGCGCAGCGATGCGCTGCAGCGCCTGCACGCATGGTTCGGCAGCCGCGGCTGGCGCCCCCTGCCCTTCCAGCGCGCGATGTGGCGTCATTACCTGGCGGGCGAATCTGGCCTGCTGCACACGCCCACCGGCAGCGGCAAGACCCTTGCCATGTTCGGCGGCCCCTTGTTGCAGGCGATGCTCGACCCGCCCCCCGCACCGCGTCGCGCCAGCGCGGTACGCCCGCTGCAGGTGCTGTGGGTAACGCCGCTGCGTGCGCTGGCCAGCGATACCGCACGTGCGCTGCAGGCACCGATCGACGGCCTTGGCCTGGGCTGGCGCGTGGGGCTGCGCAGCGGCGATGCCAGCAACCGCGACCGGCGCCTGGCCCGCGAAGGTCGCATCGACGTGCTGGTCACCACGCCGGAGTCGCTGGCGCTGCTGCTCAGCTATCCCGACACCCTCGAGCGCATACGCCAACTGCGCTGCGTGGTGGTGGACGAATGGCACGAACTGCTGGGCAACAAGCGTGGCGTGCTGCTGCAGTTGAATCTGGCGCTGCTGCGTGATGCAGCGCCGGCGATGCAGCTGTGGGGGCTGTCGGCCACATTGGGCAACCTGCCACAGGCACGCGACGTACTGCTGCCACACCGTCCACAGGCAACGATCGTGGAAGGTGCACGGCAGCGGCCGGTGACGATCCGCAGCCTGCTGCCCGAACCCGGCGAACGCTTTCCATGGGCCGGGCATCTTGGCCTTTCCCAGCTTCCGCGCGTGCTCGACGCGCTGTTCCGTGCACGCAGCAGCCTGCTCTTCACCAATACCCGTGCGCAGGCGGAACTGTGGCACCAGGCCCTCGCAGCCGTGTGGCCGGAAGATGCCGGCACGCTCGCCCTGCACCATGGATCATTGGATCCCACGCTGCGACAGCAGGTCGAGGACGGACTGCGTGCGGGCACGCTGCGGTGCGTGGTGGCCACTTCCAGCCTGGATCTGGGCGTGGACTTTCCGGAAGTGGACCAGGTGCTGCAGCTGGGCAGCCCGAAGGGCGTGGCGCGCCTGCGCCAACGCGCAGGGCGTGCGCGCCATCGGCCCGGTGCCAGCGGCCAGATACTGTGCATTCCCAGCCATGCGCTGGAACTGGCCGAGTACGCGGCGGCCCGGCACGCGTTGCATGACGGGGTGATCGAAGCGCGACGTCCTCCCACGTTGTCGCTGGACGTATTGGCCCAGCACGCCGTCAGCCGCGCGCTGGCGGGCGGCTTCAACGCCAATGCACTGCTGGAACAGGTCCGTGGCACGCATGCCTTCGCCGCGCTGGAGGACGCACAGTGGAATGCGGTGATCGATTTCATCGTGCAGGGCGGACGTGCATTGTCCCGGTACCCGGAGTTCCATAAGGTGGTACGCGATGCCGACGGCGTGTACCGCATGCCCGATCGCCGCCAGGCGCTGCGCCATCGGCTGTCGATCGGCACCATCAGCAGCGACGGCAGCGTGCGCGTACAGTTCCTGCGTGGCGGCAGCCTGGGCGCGGTGGAAGAGCAGTTCGCCAGCCGCCTGCGCCGCGGCGACCGTTTCCAGTTTGCGGGGCGGCTGCTGGAGCTGGTGCAGCTGCGCGACATGACCGCGTTCGTGCGCGTGGCGCGCGGTGGTGGTGATGGCGTGGTACCGCGCTGGCAGGGCGGTCAACTGCCACTGTCGATGCCGCTTGGCCGCGAACTGGAAAAGGTGCTGTCAGGCGTCGACCAGAGCGCGGAGTCGCGGTGGCTTGCGCCGCTGCTGGCATTGCAGTCGCAGCTGTCTGCGGCGCCATCGCCCGACCACCTGCTGGTGGAAGACGTGCGCCGACGCGAAGGCCAGTTCCTGTTCGTCTATCCCTTTGCGGGCCGCCATGTGCATGAAGCACTGGCCGCGCTGCTGGCCCTTCGCTGCACCCGTCGCCAACGCAACAGCATCGGCTATGCAGTGAATGACCATGGCCTGGTGCTCGCTCCGGCAACGCCGGTGGATCTGCAGGAACAGGACTGGCGGGCAATGCTGGATGCTGCAGGTTTGCTGCAGGACCTGCGCGAAGCGGTGAACCTGGGCGAGCTGGCGCGCCGCCAGTTCCGCGGCATCGCGCGCGTAGCGGGCCTGCTGGTGCCCAGCCTGCCGGGTGGCATGCCACGCTCGCTGCGCCAGCTGCAGGCTTCCGCCGGACTGCTGCATGACGTGCTGCGCGAGCACGACCCGGAGCATCTGCTGCTGGCATTGGCCGAGCAGGAAGTACTGCACGACAGCCTCGACCTGCCCGGGTTGCAGCAGGTGCTGGCACGCATCGCCACACGTTCGTTGTCCCTGCAGCGGCCCTCATCACTGACCCCGCTGGCATTTCCCTTGTGGGCCGAACGCCTGCGTGGGCAGTTCAGCAATGAAGACTGGCGCACGCGCGTGCAGCGTGCCGCGCAGCAGCTGGAGCGCCGCCATGGCCGCTGATCTTCCGCTGCAGCTGGGAGGTGAGTCGATGCTTCTGCTCGGCGGCCGGGCGCTGCTGTGGCCGGCGCAGCGCGCGCTGTTGATCGCCGACCTGCACCTGGGCAAGGCGGACGTGTTCCGGCGTGCGGGAATCGCCCTGCCGTCGGGCGGCACCGGCAATGACCTGCAGCGCCTGCAGGACCTGGTGACCATGCACCAGTGCCGACAACTATGGATCCTCGGCGACGTCCTGCACGGCCCGGCGCATCGCGCGGCCTGGTATCAGCAATGGCTCGGTTGGCGAGAGCAGCACGCGGCGCTGGACATCCACGTGGTGCGCGGCAATCACGACCGGGATCTACCGAAGGCGGCGCTGCAGGTGCAGATGCATGACGACGCGCGATGGGGACCGTTCCTGCTGCGGCACGAGCCGCTGGCCGATGCCTCCGCGCACGTGCTGGCAGGCCATGTGCATCCGCAGGTTGCGTTGCCGGCACTGCGTCGGCGCTTCCCCGCGTTCTGGCTGCGCCAGGGCGTGACCATCCTGCCGGCATTCTCGGCATTCACCGCCGGTGTGGTGCCTGTACTGGCGCCGGGCGAACAGCTGCTCGCCTGTGTGGAAGACAGCGTAGTGCCGCTACCGGTTCGCTGACGCGTCGAGACCTGCGCGGGATTACGACGGGCGGGCGGCGATTCCGTGCATCAGGCTGAAATCCTGCGTCGCCTCGTCGGCGTGGCGCGGCAGTGCCTGTATCGCCATCAGCATTTCCTGCGCGCAGGCGCGGATATGGCCGTGGCTTTCCGGTGATGCGTGGCTGATCAGACTGCCGACATGAAACTCGAACACATCTTCCAGTACGTCGGGCTGGTCCTCGTGCAGCATCCGCAGCAGACCGCGCAGCTTGCAGATTTCCGATTCCAGCTTCTCGACCGCGAACAACATGGCATCCTCCTCGTGCATCGTGCGGCGCATCCGGGCCGCAGCAGGCAGCGACGGCGGCGCCACCCGGGCCACGCGATGATCGATCACGAAAAGGAAAGCGGGCGACGCGGCTGCCGCGTGCTCATCTCTTGTCGCATAAACGGGGTGAGGCAATCGTTAAATGCCGTAACGAAAGGCTTCACGCGGTCGCTGGCATTTCCACGCTCTGTAGCGGCAGGGGCGCAGCGGCAAGCGCCTGGATGAATGCCGGATCGAGCGGCAACGCGCCCAGCCACCCGTGCTGGGTGCCGCTGAGCACGCGCAGCATGTGCCCGCGCCCGCCAGGCAGTCGTCCCATCGGTCCCAACAGCACATCGCGCGCCTTTGCCCACGCATCGCGATCGGACTGGAACAGCGGCGTCAGCCAGCGGCTCCAGCGCTGATAGACCGCCACATGCGCACGTCGTTGCGCCTGGTAGGCCTGCAATGCCGGTTCGCCACCACCGTGGGTGCGTAACGCGTCGCGCAGTGCCAGTGCATCCAGCAGCGCCATGTTCACGCCCTGCCCCAGCTGCGGGCTCATCGCATGTGCTGCATCGCCTGCCAGCACCAGCCGCCCCTGATGCCAACGCTTCATCACGGCATCGCGGTACACCGCACGCGCCAGCTGACCGGCGTCGCGCAGATGCGCGAAGCGCGCGCCCGCCTGTGGCCACAGCGCATGCAGTTCTTCCAGCCACGGCGCCATGCCGTCGCCCTGCCAGCGGTCGAAATCCGCACGCGGCAGGCTCCAGAAGAAGCTCAGGCGAGGCGTGTCGTCACCGGGTCGGGTGCCCACCGGCAGCAGGCCGATCATCTTGCGCGCGGCGACGTAGCGCTGCCGCAGCTGCTGCATGTGCGGCCAGTCTTCGGCCGGCAACAGGCACCACAGCGCGCCCCACGGGTACACCCGGTCCAGCGCCGCACCACCGTCGACGGCGTTGCGCAGCGTAGAGGCGGCGCCGTCGGCGGCAACCACCAGATCGAACGGTCCGTGCGTGCGACCGTCGCTGTCGCGCAGCCGTCCCTGCTGGTGATCGACCTCGACGATGGTCGTGCCCACGTGCAGCTCGCCGGCGCCTTCACGCGCCTGGTCCAGCACCGAAAACAACGCCCCGCGCTGCATGCCCATGCCGTGCAGGCGCGCATCCAGGCCGTCATAGCCCATGTCCATCACCGCGCGCTCGCACGGCGTATCGCCATACAGCCTTCTCACCGGCATGGCGTAGCCACGCACGGCCTCAAGCAGGCCCATCTGCCACAGCACCTGCAGTCCGCTGGGCTGCAGCAGGAATCCCGCACCCACCGGCCCGGGGGTCGGCACGCGTTCGAAGATCTCCACCTCGTGGCCATCACGGGTGAGCAGGATGGCCAATGCCTGGCCAGCGGTGCCGTATCCAATCACGGCGATGCGCAGTCGTTCCGTCATGCCCGCATTGTGCCACCGGCGCAGGGGCGGTACATCAGCTGCCCCTCTTCCGAGCAGATGTGCCGGGCTCCGCCACCACCGCCGGCTCTCCTGCGAATGTCCCCCGGCAGCCTCTGCGCGGCTGCCTCCTCCTTTACTTCGCAGGAGAGCCGGCAGTGGTGGCAGCGCTCAGCTTTCATGGCATCTGTTGGCGCGCGCGCTCCCGCCGCAAGAGCATCTTCACGGCCAGCAAAAAAAACCCCGCCGAAGCGGGGTTTTCAACGCACTATCGAGTGGATCACTCGGCCGGAACGATGTTCGAGGCCTGGGCGCCCTTCGGGCCCTGGGTCACGTCGTAGGTGACCTTCTGGCCTTCCTGCAGACTGCGGAAGCCCTTGGAGTTGATCGCGGAGAAGTGCGCGAAGACGTCGGCGCTGCCGTCCTCCGGCGAGATGAAGCCAAATCCCTTGGCGTCGTTGAACCACTTGACGGTACCGTTCGGCATGGTGATGCGTGACCTTATGCAATGAATGGGTGGTGTACGCTGAACCCGCGCACAAGCTGAGTATGCAAAGCTTGTTACGCGAAGACAATCACCCCCGCGCCAATTCGCCGACCAGTTCCGGAAGTCCGTTGCTGGCGGCCTGCACATTGGCGAGCACTTCGGCCATGGTGATCTCCTCACCATCACCGCACCCGGCGGCCCAGTTGGCAACGATCGCCAGGCAGGCGTAATCCAGCCCCAGCTCACGCGCCAGCGCCGCTTCGGGCATGCCGGTCATGCCGACCAGATCGCAGCCATCGCGGCGCATGCGCGCGATCTCGGCGATGGTTTCCAGCCGCGGCCCCTGGGTCGCGCCATAGCAGCCACCATCGTGGACCTTCACACCGGTCACCTTCGCCGCCGCCAGGATCTTGCTGCGCAGCATCGGCGTATACGGATGGCCGAAGTCGACGTGCACCACGTCGGTGCCCTCTTCTTCGCAGATCGTGCTGATGCGGCCCCAGGTGTAATCGATTACCTGGTCCGGGCAGGCCAGCACGCGCGGCCCGAAATCGTCACCGATGCCACCGACCGTGTTCAGCGCCAGCACCCGCTGCGCGCCGATCTGCTGCAGCGCGGCCAGGTTGGCCCGGTAGTTGATCTTGTGCGGCGGCAACGAATGGCCTTCACCATGGCGTGCAAGGAAGGCCACGCGATGACCGAGCAATGTCCCGACCCGCACCGGGCCGGACGGCTTGCCGAAGCGGGTGTCGACTTCGTGGGTCTGCACGTCGTCAAGCTTGGCCAGGTTGTAGACACCGGTACCGCCAATCACGGCCAGGGCGATCTGTTGCATGGAAAGCACTCCAGAGAAAAAAGAACGCCGGCACCCGAGGATGCCGGCGGCAGGAAACGCAGGCCGCAGGCGGCCGCGTTGTTATTCCTTCATCGCGTAGATGGCCGGCACGCAGCGCAGGGTTTCGTTGACGTCCATGCCGAAACCGAACACGTAGCGATCCGGCAGCTCGATGCCGGCATAGTCGGCGGTGACATCCGGCAGCGCGCGATCGTGCTTCTTCACGGTCATCGCGGCAATACGCACGTCGGTCGCGCCCTGCTCCAGGCACCAGGTACGCACGCCCTGCAGGGTGTAACCCTCGTCGAGGATGTCATCGACCAGCAGCACGCGGCGGCCGAACAGCGCCGTGGCCGGCTTGTGCTTCCACACCAGGTCGCCGCCGGTGGTCTCACCGCGGTAACGGGTGGCGTGCAGGTAATCGAACTGCACGTCCTGGCCACGCGCGCCCAGCTCCAGTGCCAGCTGGCCGGCGAACGGCAGCGCACCGTGCATGATCGACAGGAACAGCGGCACCTCGCCCTGGTAGTCGCGCGCGATGGCGTCGGCGATGCCGGCAATGGCCTTGTCGATGGTGGGGCGGTCGACCAGCAGGTCGGCTTGGGCCAGGGCCTGGGAAATGGTGAGGTTCGGCATCAGACGGTTCTTCCAAGGGTTTGCAGCAGACGGGATTGGGTGTCGCCATGGCGGGCATCGGCCAGCAGGCCATCCCAGCCAAGCGCGCCGCGGCCGAGCAGGCCCAGCAGCGCAGCGGTATTGAGGGAGCGTCCCTGCACCGCGTGCAGGGCTTCATCGACCAGCTCCGGGTGGCAGACCAGCACCACATCGCAGCCGGCATCCAGGTGTGCGTGCACGCGTGCCGGCACGCCACCGGCGCTGTGCGAGGCGGCCATGCCGATGTCATCGGAGAACACCACGCCGCGGAAGCCGAGCTCGCCACGCAGGATCTGCTGGATCCAGCGCGGCGAGTAACCAGCGGGTTCCGGTGCGACCTGCGGGTAGATCACGTGCGCCATCATCACCGCATCGGCGCCGGCGGCGATACCGGCCGTGAACGGGACCAGATCCTGTGCGCGCAGTTCATCCAGCGCACGCGGATCGATCGCGGTATCCACGTGGGTGTCTTCCAGCACGGTGCCATGGCCGGGGAAATGCTTGAGGGTGGCGGCCATGCCGACCGCATGCATGCCGCGTACGTAGGCGGCGGTGAACGCGGCCACGACCTGCGGGTCTTCACTGAAGGCACGATTGCCGATGGCGCGATTGCCACGGCCGAGGTCGACCACCGGGGCGAAGCTCAGGTCCACGCCGCTGGCACGGACCTCACTGGCCATCAGCCAGGCGTGCTGCTCGGCCAATGCCAGCGCAGCGTCGGGATCCCTGGCGTACTGGACACCGATGTCCTGCAGCGGCGGCAGTTCGCTGAAGCCCTCACGGAAGCGCTGCACGCGACCGCCTTCCTGGTCCACGCAGATCAACTGCGGGCGCGGTGCGGCAGCGCGGATCGCCGCGGACAGTTCGGTCACCTGCTGCCGCGAAGCGAAGTTGCGCTTGAACAGCACCACCCCGGCCACAGCATCGTGCTGCAGCCACTCACGTTCCTGGGCGGTCAGTTCAGTACCGGCAACGCCGATCAGCAGCATGGTCGATCTCCACAACGGGCGCCCGCATGGCGCAGTGCCGCATTGTCGCAGAACCGGCCAACAGGCGCAGTGGTCAAAAAGGGGGACGGAGGGGATCAAGGCGCAATCGACCCACTGGTGCCGGATGGGACTCCCCCCCTCCGTCCCCTTCTGCGGGTCGGTCAGACCTTGCAGCCGTCCGCGCCGCAGGCGTCGTCGCCGCCTTCCGGGGCACCCTCCGCGCCCTGCCCTGCCGCCTGCTCGGCGGCGATCTGGCGCAGCGCGTTGGCGAAGGCTTCCGGGGGCTGGGCTCCGGAAACCGCCCAGCGGCCGTCGATGACGAAGGTGGGCACCGAGGAGATACCCAGTGCGCGGGCCTGTGCCAGGCCCGCTTCCACCTCGGCCTGGCCACGATCGCCGGCCAGCATCTGCTGGATCTCGTCTGCGGCAAGGCCACCGGCGGCGCCGGCCGCGACCAGCACCGCCGGGTCGGCCAGATTCTGTCCATGCTCGAAATGGGCGCGGAACAGCGCCTCACCGACGGCCTCCTGCACGCCGTGCTGGCCAGCCAGCCACAACAGGCGATGCGCCGGCAGCGTGGTTACCCGCACCTGGCCCTGGCTGAAGTCCATCGGCAGGCCCTCGGCCCGCGCAGCGGTCTGGGTCTGGCCCAGAATCTGCTCGGTGCGCTCGGCACCGCCGAACTTGCGCACATAGGCCTCGCGCAGTGGCACCGGGGTGGCGTCCGCATCGGGGTCAAGCTGGAACGGCTGCCAGTGGATCTCGAGTTCGGGCGCATCGGCGCCCAGCAACTGCACACCCTGCTGGAAGCGATGCTTGCCGATCCAGCACCAGGGGCAGACCACGTCGGAGTAGATGTCGATTCTCATCCCCCCGACATGGGGGCCGACACCCTCGAAAAAAGGGGACGGAGGGTTTCACCACTGTGAATAGGGGCGGCTGGCCAGAGCGACGTTGTAGTAGCGGGCGTCGTCGGTCACTTCGGCGCCGATCCAGTCCGGCAGGTCGATGACCTGGTCGGCGCTGTCCAGCTCGACTTCGGCGACCACCAGGCCGGCGTTGTCGCCGAGGAACTCGTCCACTTCCCAGGTCAGGCCGGCGTACTCGACCAGATGCCGGCGCTTGTCGATCAGGCCGCCGACGCACAGCGCCAGCAGGTCGCGCGCATCCTGCACCGGAATCGGATAGTCGAACTCCTGCCGGGTATGGCCCAGGGTGCGCGACTTCAGGTTCAGCGCGGCCTTGTCGCCTTCGATGCGGACCCGCACCGACGCGTTCTGGGTGCCGCGGTCGAGCGCGCCCAGATCGTTGATGTAGCCCTGCGCCATCGGGATGACCCGGTGCGCGGCAGTGCGCCACCCATCATGGGTGACGAGGAATTTGCGTTCGATTTCGATGCCCATGGGCACAGTATGCGGCTCACGCCAGACGCTGCCTATCGGCGCGGCGACGGGCAGGACTACACTGCGCGGCCCCCCAACCATGGAATGGTCGCTCATGACGCTTTCCCATCGCCTTCGTCGCTGTCTTGCCCTGTCGGCGCTGCTGCCGTGCGCCGTTGCCAGCGCCGGATCGGCGACCGTACCTTCGCTGCAGCAGGCACAGGCTGCGATGGACCGGATGTTCGACCAGGCCGTTGCCGATCGCCCCGCCAGCGACAGCAGTCGCATGGTTGCCGAGACGTTCCGGCCCCGTCTGCAGACCCTGGACAGCTGTGCCCCCGCCGAGGCCGGCGACGCCGTCGATTGCATCGCCACCGCCAGCGCAGGCATCAACTCGCGACCACAGCTGCTGCGGCTGGCGCTGGTGGATGGCGCGTGGACACTGCCTGACCAGCGCAATGTGCCCGTACCGGCACCGCCCCGCGAAAGAGTGCAGGTGCTGCTGCGGGAACGGATCGCCGGGCAGGCGCAGCAGCAGGCCGACCCAGCCCTGCGCGCACGCTTCGAACAGGCTGCCGGCACCCTGCAGGTGCAGGACGTGAGGAACTGCGAGGTCGCCAGCGACAGGGCCGCCATCGAATGCACCGTGCGCGCCGGCGACGGCAGCGAGCATGGCGAGCAGTCCATGGCCTTCGTGCGCGTGGACGGCCAGTGGCAGAACGCCCCGGCCGACTGACCGCATTGCCTGCCTGCAAGCGGCAAGGCAGGCGCCGGGCAGCCCCCGGCGCTGCAGGCATCAGCGCTTTTCGAACACCGCGATGCTTTCCACGTGCGCGGTATGCGGGAACATGTCCATCGCACCGGCGCTGACCAGGGTGAAGCCCTGTTCGTTGACCAGATAGCCTGCATCGCGGGCCAGCGAGCCCGGATGGCAGCTGACATAGACGATGCGCTTGAACTGCTTCAACGGCAGCTGCTGCAGCACTTCGATGGCGCCCGAACGCGGCGGATCCAGCAGCAGCTTGTCAAAGCCCTGGCGCATCCAGGCCGTGCTGCGCTGGTCCTGGGTGAGGTCGGCGCTGTAGAACTGCGCGTTGGCCAGCCCGTTGCGCTCGGCGTTCTCACGCGCACGCGCCACCAGCCCGGCGTCGCCTTCCACGCCCACCACTTCGCGCACCTTGCGCGCCAGCGGCAGGGTGAAGTTGCCCAGGCCACAGAACAGGTCCAGCACCCGCTCGTCGGCACCCGGTTCAAGCAGGTCCAGCGCGTGGGCGATCATCTTCTCGTTGAGCTTGGCATTGACCTGGATGAAATCCAGCGGACGGAACGCCAGTTCGACATCCCACGGCGCCAGCCGGAACGAAAGCGCCACGCTCTGCCCGTCCAGCGGCTGCACGGTATCCACGCCGCCCGACTGCAGGTAGATGACAAAACCGTGCTGTTGGCCAAAGGCCGCCCAGGCGGCACGATCGGCATCACTCAGCGGCTGCAGGTGGCGCACGGTCAGCACCACGGCCTGGTCACCGGCGATGAACTCGATCTGCGGGATGTCGCGCTTGCCATCCAGGGATTCGATGAAGGTCGACAGAACCTCCACCTTGGTGCCGATCTCGGGGATCACGGTCAGGCACTGCTGCAGGTCCGCGACGAAGCGCGGGTCCTGCTCGCGGAAGCCGACCAGGGTCTTGTCCTTCTTCTCGACCCGGCGCACCGAGAACCGGCCCTTGCGGCGGTAGCCCCAGCTGTCACCCACCAGCGGCGGCAGCACGGTGCCCGGCTTCACATGGCCGATGCGCTCCAGGTTATCCATCAGCACGCGCTGCTTGGCGACGATCTGCTGGTCTTCGTCCAGGTGCTGCAGCACGCAGCCGGCGCAGGTGCCGAAATGCGGGCACTTGGGGGTCACCCGCTGCGGCGAGGCCTGCAGCACTTCCACCGTGCGCGCCTCATCGAAGTGGCGGCTGCGGGCGGTCTGTTCGGCCATCACCACTTCGCCCGGCAGGGCGCCGCTGATGAAGGTGACCTTGCCGCCCTCGCCTTCACGGCGGGCAACACCGCGACCATCATGGCTGAGGTCGAGGATCTCGGTCTGGAAGGGAGTACGGTCGATACGGGAGCGGGATCGGGCCACGTGGCAACAGGCTGCGGGCAAAAGTGGGGGCGTATTGTCGCAGATCCTGACCAGCAGGGCCGCTGGCCGCTTGCGCCCGCCGCCGCCGTGCTTGATGATTGACCCCAGCTGACATGGAGGCAGCCCTGATGCAGATGACCCCGCGGGCCAGTCGACCCCGCTTCCTGCTTGTCGAGGACGACATCATCAGCCGTGGTTTTTTCAAAGCGGCGTTGGAAACGTTACCAGCGGATGTGGACACCGCCGACTCACTGGCCAGCGCCCTGGCGCGCGCCGAGCCCGGTGCCCACGATCTGTGGCTGATCGACGTCAACCTGCCGGATGGCAACGGTGCCCAGCTGTTGCACCAGCTGCGCCGCTCGCACCCGGACACCCCGGCGCTGGCGCATACCGCCGACGGCGATGCTGCCATTCACGCCCGCCTGCGCGAGGCGGGTTTCAGCGACACCCTGGTCAAACCGCTGGGCCGCGACCAACTGCTGAAGGCGGTCCGTCGCGCGTTGGTCAACAGCCCCGCCGGTTCCACGGTGCCGCCGGCGGCGGTCGAGCTGGCCCTGGAGGACTGGGACGAAACCGCCGCCCTGGCCGCGCTCAATGGCCAACGCAACCACCTGATCGCCCTGCGCGAGCTGTTCCTGGCCGAACTGCCGGGCGTGCGCGATGCGGTCGAACAGGCCGTGGACCAGCATGACGAGCGCCAGCTGCGCAGCCAGCTGCACCGGTTGCAGGCCAGCTGCGGGTTCGTGGGTGCAGCGCGACTGGCACGTGCGGTACGGCAGCTGCATCACACGCCCGAATCGGGGCAGGCACAGGCGGGGTTCCGCGCGGCGGTGGCTGCCCTGCTGCACTGAGGGTTGGTCGGCAGGGCTGCGCCCTGCACCTGCAGAGGCAACAGCCGGAGCAACGGCAACAGCCAAAGCGGCTTCCTGCGGGATGGCGGGGCACTGTGGGTTTGCGGGGACGCCGTGAACCCATCCATGGGGGCTTGGTCGCCGCATCCATGCGGCTCACACCCCGCAAACCCACAGCGCCCCGCCTTCGACAATTCCCCGAATGCTGGTAGATCCACGCCATGCGTGGATGAATCTCCATCGAAATCGAATATTTCGATATTGGATCGAAGAGCATCCACGCATGGCGTGGATCTACGTGTCGACCAAGGTCGACACCTACCAAGAGCAGGCCATGCCATCCCGACAGATTGCGGAGATCTGTCGAAGGCGGGGTGGGTCCGGTTGCGGGGGTGTCCGCGGCATGGATGCCGCGGCCAAGCCCCCAGGGATGGGTTTACGGCGTCCCCCGCTACCGGGCCCACCCCGCCTACCCACGGATAGCCAGCTTTTGCCGTTGACGTTGACGTTGATTCGGCAGGTGCAGGGCGCAGCCCTGCCGGGCACCCTACCCTCAACGCCTGGGCGCGAGCTGCTCGAGCATTTCCCAGGATTTCAGGCCGCGTGGCCCGAGGTGATGGGCCAGCACCCGCCGCATCGGCAGGCGCAGGCTGGCCAGATCGGCGGCTTCCGGTTCGTCGTCGGCTGCCAGGGCCAGCAGTGCCGAGCCGGTAGCCGCTGCGCGACGCTCGCCGCCACGCTCGCTGAGCAGGCGCTGCGGTCCTTCCTGCGGGTCCAGTTCATAGCGCGCCGCCGGGTCAATCGGCTGGCCATCGCTGGCGGTCTCCAGATCGAAACCCACGCCCAGCGCCGCCAGCAGCTCGCGTTCGAAACGGCGCAGGGTCCAGGCCAGTCCGGCCCCCACGGCCAGGCGCGCACGCGCCTCACCAAAGGCCAGGTACAACTCCGGCAGCGGGTCCTGGCGCGGTGCCAGGCGCAGGGTCAACTCGCTGAGATAGAACCCGGCCAGCATGGCCTGGCCGAGCAGGCGCGGCGCCACATCCAGCGCCTCAGCACCGCGCAGCTGGGCCAGTTCGCCACGCTGCAGCGCGCTGAAGCGGATCCACTGCAGTGGCTGCAGGGCCGCTCGCAGCACCTGGCCCTTGGCCGTGGAAACACCGCGCGCGAGCAGGCCGATCCGGCCGTGCTCGGCGCTCAATACCTCGACCAGCAGGCTGGTCTCGCGATAGGCCCGCGCATGCAGCACGAAGCCGGTGTCGTCCTCGATCAGCATCGAAGCGACCGTCGCGGCTTATTCGTAGCCGAAGGCCTTCAGCGCGGCCTCGTCATCGGACCAGCCCTCACGCACGCGCACCCAGGTTTCCAGGAACACCTTGGCCCCGAACAGACGCTCCATCTGCAGGCGGGACTTGGCCCCGATCTCCTTCAGGCGGGTGCCGCCCTTGCCGATCACGATCGCCTTCTGGCCTTCGCGCTCGACCCAGATCACCGCACCGATGCGCAGCAGGTTGCCGTCCTCGGTGAAGCGCTCGATCTCCACCGTGGTGGCGTACGGCAGCTCTTCGCCCAACTGGCGCATCAGCTGTTCACGCACCAGTTCGCCGGCCAGGAAGCGTTGGCTGCGGTCGGTGATCTCGTCTTCGCCGAACATCGGCGGGGCTTCCGGCAACAGCGCCAGCACGTCACGGACCAGGGCTTCCAGGCCGTTGCGCTTCTGCGCCGAAATCGGATGCACCGACGAGAAATCACGGCCGGCGGTCACTTCCTGCAGGAACGGCAGCAGTGCGCCCTTGTCCTTCATGCGGTCGATCTTGTTGACCACCAGCACCACCGGGATACCGGCGTCGCGCAGCACGTTGAAGGCCAGGCTGTCCTCTTCGTCCCAGCGACCGGCTTCGATCACCAGCAGGCCGGCGTCGACGCCTTCCAGCGAGCCGCGGGCAGCGCGGTTCATGACCCGGTTCATCGCCCGCTTCTGCACCTTGTGCAGGCCGGGCGTGTCGACCAGCACCAGCTGCCCTTCCGGATAGGTGGCGATGCCCAGCAGGCGGTGACGGGTGGTCTGCGGCCGGTTGGACACGATGCTGACCTTGGCCCCGACCAAGGCATTGGTCAGGGTCGATTTGCCCACGTTGGGGCGGCCGATGACGGCCACGCTGCCGCAATGATGGGGAGTTTGTTCGCTCACTTGGAATCCAGTTGTTCAAGGACGGCCGCAGCCGCTTGTTGTTCGGCAATCCGCCGCGAGGAGCCTTCGCCCTCGGTGCTGGCGGCGGGGTCGGCTACGTTGCAGCGTACCCGGAAGTGTTTGGCGTGGTCGTCACCGGATTCTGACACCAGTTCGTACTGTGGCAACGCCTTCTGTCGGCCCTGCAGCCATTCCTGCAGGCGGGTCTTGGGGTCCTTCTCCGGTCGCCCGGTGGCCGGCAGCGCCTCCATCGAGGCGGCAAACCAGGGCAGGACCATCGCCCGGCAGGCTTCAAAACCCACGTCCAGGTAGATCGCAGCAACCACGGCCTCGAATGCATCGGCCAGGGTCGAGTCGCGGCGATGGCCGCCGGACTTCATTTCGCCGGGGCCCATCGTCAGCCGGTCACCCAGCTGCAGGGTCCGCGCGATCACCGCCAGCGCACCCTCGCGCACCAGCTCGGCGCGGGCGCGGGTCATCGCGCCTTCGTCCGCCTTGGGCCAGCGCAGGTACAACGCCTCGGCGACCATCATGTTGACGATGCTGTCGCCAAGGAACTCCAGCCGCTCGTTATGCGGCGCGCCGGCACTGCGATGGGTCAGCGCCTGCTTGAGCAGGTCTGGATCGCGGAAGGCGTGACCGATCAGGTCTTCACGTTGGAAAGATTTATTCGGCACCGCTACGGGTCAGGTCCTGGGAAGAATCGAATTTGCCAACCACATCCAGGTTGCCGACCAGTTGGCGGCGCACTTCGTAGTTGACCTTGAGGGTCCAGCCATTGTCGCGACGGTCGAACTTGACGTTGGCCGGCTTCACGTTGTCCGAGTAGTTGATGTACAGCCGCTTGAAGAACAGTTCCTGGATGTTGGCCGGCGCCATGCTGCCGATGCCCGGTTCCTTGGCCAGGCTCTTCATCGCCGAGCGCACCGCGTAATACTCCTGGTACATCGGGAACAGCTTCATGCCGATGTAGAGGAAGAAGCCAACCACGATCAGGACCGTCAGGAACGAGGTCAGGGTCATGCCGCGCTGCGTGTTCATCGTCTTCATTGCGTTCTCCCCAGATACGCGAGTGGATGTGAAGTCAGTTGATGCTCGAGCCGATCCGCGACGGTTCGAAGCCGTCCTTGCAGAACCAGCCCTGGCAGTTCAGCCAGATCAGGAATGCCTTGCCGCGCAGGTTCTCTTCCGGCAGCAGGCCCCAGAAACGGCCGTCGTCGCTGTTGTCGCGATTGTCGCCCATCACCAGGTACTTGCCGGCCGGCACGGTCCACTGGCCCTGGCCACGCGGATAATCGGTCTCCAGCACGGTGTGGGTGCGGCCCGGCAGGTGCTCGACCAGCAGGTTGGCGCCCTCGCCCTGACCCTTGTGGCCAGCGTAGATGCCCTTGTTGTCGTACTTCAGCGGTTCGCCGTTGAGGATCACCCCGTCGCCTTCGAACACGACGGTGTCGCCTGGCACGCCGATCACGCGCTTGATGAAGTTCTCGCCCTTGGCCGGGTCGTTGTCGCCATGGCCGGGGAAGTGGAACACCACCACGTCACCACGGGCCGGATCGCCGACCGGCACGAAGCGGGTATTGGTGATCGGCAGGCGCAGGCCATAGGAGAACTTGTTGACCAGGATGAAATCGCCGATCAGCAGGTTCGGCATCATCGAGCTGGACGGGATCTTGTACGGCTCGGCGATGAAGCTGCGCACGATCAGCACGATCGCCAGCACCGGGAAGAACGCTCGCGAGTAGTCCACCAGCACCGGCTCGGTGTCGAGCAGGCCGGCGCGCTGGGCGCGACGCTTGGCCAGGTACAGCTTGTCGGCCAGCAGGATCAGGCCGGAGGCCAGGGTCAGCACGACCAGGAGGATCTCAAACAGTTTCATTCAGGGTCCTTTGCAACGTCACCGGACGATCGGCCCGAAGGCCGGTTTCGGGGCTTATTTGTTGTCCATCTGCAGCACGGCCAGGAAGGCTTCCTGCGGAATTTCCACGCGGCCGACCTGCTTCATGCGCTTCTTGCCTTCCTTCTGCTTTTCCAGAAGCTTCTTCTTGCGCGAAACGTCGCCACCATAGCACTTGGCCAGAACGTTCTTGCGCATGGCCTTGACCGTGGTGCGCGAGATGATCTGCGAGCCGACGGCGGCCTGGATGGCCACGTCGAACTGCTGGCGCGGGATCAGGTCCTTCATCTTCTCGCACAGCTCGCGGCCACGACGATCGGCATGGCTGCGGTGCACGATCAGCGACAGCGCATCGACCTTGTCGCCATTGATCAGCACGTCCACGCGCACGAACGGACCGGCATCGAAGCGCACGAAGTGGTAGTCCAGCGAAGCATAGCCACGGCTGACCGACTTCAGCTTGTCGAAGAAGTCCAGCACCACTTCGGCCATCGGCAGCTCGTAGCTGATCTGCACCTGGCTGCCCAGGTAGTTGATGCCGAGCTGGCTACCACGCTTTTCTTCGCACAGCTTGATGATGTTGCCGATGTACTCCTCGGGGGTGAGCACGTTGGCGCGGATGATCGGCTCGCGGATCTCCTGCACATGGTTCACCGGCGGCAGCTTGGCCGGGTTGTCCATGTTGATGATCGTGCCATCGGTCTTCAGGACTTCATACACCACCGTCGGCGCGGTGCTGATCAGGTCCAGGTTGTATTCGCGTTCCAGGCGTTCCTGCACGATTTCCATGTGCAGCATGCCGAGGAAGCCGCAGCGGAAACCGAAGCCCATCGCTTCGGAACTTTCCGGTTCGAAGCGCAGCGCGGCATCGTTCAGGCGCAGCTTGTCCAGCGCTTCGCGCAGGTCCGGGTAATCCTCGGCATCGACCGGGAACAGGCCGGCGAACACGCGCGGCTGCATTTCCTGGAAGCCCGGCAGCGGCTTCGGTGCCGGATCGCCGGCCAGGGTCAGGGTGTCGCCGACGGGAGCGCCGTGCACGTCCTTGATGCTGGCGGTGACCCAGCCCACTTCGCCCGCGCGCAGTGCCGGCAGCACCTTGCGCTTGGGGGTGAACACACCGACGTTGTCGACCTGGTGGTTGCGGCCGGTGGACATCACCTGCAGCTTGTCACCGGCCTTGATCTCGCCCTGCATCACGCGCACCAGCGAGACCACGCCCAGGTAATTGTCGAACCACGAGTCGATGATCAGCGCCTGCAGCTTGTCGGTATCGCGCGGCACCGGCGGCGGAATGCGATGCACGATCGCTTCCAGCACGTCGACCACGTTCAGGCCGGTCTTGGCGCTGACCGGCACGGCGTCGCTGGCATCGATGCCGATCACGGCCTCGATCTCGGCCTTGGCGCGCTCGATATCGGCGGTGGGCAGGTCGATCTTGTTGATCACCGGCACCACTTCCAGCCCCTGCTCCACCGCGGTGTAGCAGTTGGCCACCGACTGCGCTTCCACGCCCTGGGCCGCATCGACCACCAGCAGCGCGCCCTCGCAGGCGGCCAGCGAGCGGCTGACTTCATAGGAGAAGTCGACGTGGCCGGGGGTGTCGATGAAGTTCAGGTGGTAGGTCTGGCCGTCCTTCGCCACGTACGGCAGCGACACCGACTGCGCCTTGATGGTGATGCCACGTTCGCGCTCGATCGGGTTGGAGTCGAGCACCTGCGCTTCCATCTCGCGGGCCTGGAGGCCGCCACAGAGCTGGATGATGCGGTCGGCCAGCGTGGACTTGCCGTGGTCGACGTGGGCGATGATGGAGAAGTTGCGGATGTTCCGCATCGAATCAGAGGACATAGAGAGGTGGCGGCGGCGCGCGGCGTCGTCAGGGTAACGGTCGATTATCGCATGCCCGGAGGGCAGCCGCGTGGTTAGCCTGCCGGCACGGCCCCGGAATGGCCGAAGCCCCGCCAGGGCGGGGCTTCGGGGACACCACGAGGGCCGCCGTGAAGGCGGCCATCGGTTGTTACGGGCCGGCCTTGACCGCGACGAAGGCGCTGTTGCCGCTGCCGGTACGGACCAGCAGCATGACCACATCGCCCTTCTTGTAGCCGGACAGCGCGCGGTTCAGGGCTTCAACGCTGCCGACCGGGGTACTGGCCACCTGCAGGATCACCATGCCCCCGGACAGGCCGGCATCACGGGCGCCCTCGCCCTTCACGGCGGTGATGCGGACACCTTCGCCCGCCTCCAGGCCCAGCTGCTTGCGCTGCGGCGCAGTCAAGTCGGCAACGTCCAACCCCAGCAGGGCATTGGCGCCGGCCTGCGGAGCCGCCGTGTCATTGCCTGCGGACGGGCTGCGGGCATTGCCCTGCGCGTCCTCGGCCAGAGCGGTCAGGGTCGCGCTCAGGTCACGCGGCTTGCCATCGCGGATCACGCCCAGGTTGACGCGGCTGCCCGGTGCCATCGCACCGATCAGCGGCGGCAGATCGGACCAGCTGTTGACCGGCGCACCGTTCACCGTGCGGATCACGTCACCGATCTTGACCCCGGCCTTGGCCGCAGCGCTGTCCGGCACGATCTGGTTGACCAGCGCACCGCGGCTGTCGGGCAGGCCCATCGCCTGCGCCTTCAAGCCGTCGATTTCCTGCACCACCGCGCCGAGCTGGCCACGGGTGACCTTGCCGGTCTTCTTGATCTGCTCGACCGCGCTCATCGCCAGATCGATCGGGATCGCGAAGCTGATGCCCATGTAGCCACCCGAGGCCGAGAAGATCTGCGAATTGATGCCGACCACTTCACCACGGGTGTTGAGCAGCGGGCCGCCGGAATTGCCCTGGTTGATCGCCACGTCGGTCTGGATGAACGGCACATAGCGCTGGTCCGGTCCACCGGTGTTGCGGCCGAGGGCACTGACCACGCCAGCGGTAACCGAGTGGTCGAGGCCGAACGGTGACCCGATCGCGACAACCCACTGACCGGGCTTCAGGCTGTTGGAATCCCCCACGCGCACGGTCGGCAGGTTCTTGCCGTCGATCTTCAGCAGGGCGACGTCGTACTGCTGGTCACTGCCGATCACCTTGGCGGTGAACTCGCGACGATCGCCGAGCTTGACCCTCACTTCGCTGGCGTCGGCGACCACGTGGTAATTGGTCAGCACGTAGCCGTCAGGCGAAATGATGAAGCCCGAGCCCATGCCGCGGCCCTTGATGCTGGGGCCGCCGTCCTGCCCGCCAGGGCCCTGCCCGGGCATCGGGAAATCCGGGCCGAAGAAGCGGCGGAAGAACTCGGGCATCTCGTCATCACCCGGGCCCATGCCGCCCCGCGCCTGGCGGTTGCTGCGGACGATGGTGGTGTCGACGTTGACCACACCGGGGCCGACCTGCTCAACCAGGTTGGTGAAGTCAGGCAGACCGCTGACCAACGGCTGCGCCGGTGCGCGTGGGGCCGCAGCAGCGGCGGCGGCCTGCGGCTGGGCGGCAGGCGCCGCCGGTTGGGCACAGGCCACCAGCGGCAGGGTCAGGGCGAACAGGCCAATGGCATGCGTGCGGAGTCGGGGAGTCATCGGACGGCAACCTCCGGGTCGGATGGAAAGGGAAAGAAGCGCCCCGCTGGCGGCGGGGCGTGTGACGTTACCCGGCTCAGTCGCGCGGGCGCTGCGGCGCCGGCAGGTCGTCCTGCAGGCGTGGCTCGAACGGATAGAACGCAGCGCCACCGGCATGGGCCGGGAAACTGGCATTGAGGGCACCACCGGCGGCGGGCGCCAGGCTGGAGCGCGGCCACGGCCGTGCCTGCAGATTGCCGACCTCGCCAAAGGGCAGATTGCGCGCGCTACCGGCGGGCATGGTCGGGGTCAGCGGCGCCTGGCTGGCAACCGCGCGCAGCGGTGCGTCATCGCGCTGGGCCACGCGTGCGGCCTGCTGGCTGCGGGTGGCGCTGGCGCGGCGCACATCCTGGCGACGGCTGGCGGCGGCCATGGCCACCGCCGGCACGCTGGCCACGGCCATCGCAGCAGTGTCCACCGACGCCTCGGTGACGGCAGCCGGTTGCTCCGATGCCGGCGGCAACTGCGCCTGGCTGGCGATCACCTGCGGTACGGAGACATCCACCGGCGGCGCCTCCTGCAGTTTTTCGCGGCCGACGAACAGCGCTACGGCGGCAACCGAAGCGGCCAGCGCACCGCCGCCCCATGCACGCCAACCACTACGGCGGGCCTGACGCTTCGGCTCGGCCAGCGGTGCGGGCTCGGCGGCGATGGCGGCAGCCACGGCGGCGCTGAAACCGGCCGGTGCCAGCAGCGACGCCTGACCGCGCATGACATCACCCAGCAGCTGCCAGCGTTCCTGGCAGCCAGCCAGTTCCGGATCGTGTTCCATGCGGCGCACCAGGAAGCGCGCCTCGTCTGCCCCCAGCTCGCCGTCGACCAGCGCCGACAACTGCTGGCGATGGCGTTCGTCCAGGCGTTGCCCGGCGGGAGACTGGTGGTTGTGCGATTCGTTGTTCGGAATGCGGGTCATATACGGTTCTTCTCGCGGGTGGCACTGCCGATGTCCAGCAGCGGCCGGAGTTCGGTGTCGATCGCCTCGCGCGCCCGGAAGATCCGGGAACGCACGGTGCCGATCGGGCACCCCATCTTCTGCGCGATTTCCTCGTAGCTCAGGCCTTCCACCTCGCGCAGGGTGATTGCCGACCGGAGTTCTTCCGGCAGCGCGTTGACGGCCTTCATCACCGTCTGTTCCAGTTCCTGGCGCATCAACTCGCGCTCGGGCGTGTCGGTGTCGCGCAGGCGTGTGCCGCTGTCGAACTGCTCGGCGTCACCGATGTCGATGTCATCGGTCGGCGGGCGGCGATTGTGCGAAGCCAGGTGGTTTTTGGCGGTGTTCACGGCGATCCGATGCAACCAGGTTGAGAACTGGGCGTCGCCGCGGAAGCTTCCAATCGCACGGTAGGCACGGATGAAAGTGTCCTGGGCCACGTCCTGACATTCACTCCAGTCGGCGATGTAGCGACCGACCAGGGCCACGACCCGATGCTGGTACTTGCGCACCAGGACATCGAAGGCGGCACTCTCGCCGTGCTGCACGCGCCGGACCAGTTCCAGATCCAGCTCCTGAGGTGTATCAACATCGGCCATGAGGGGCCGCACTCCTGTCAGCCCAACCGACGTCGGGCAATGAGACTGCCAATCCCGGGAAAAGTTCAGTCGCCGATCACCTGGCGCCGCACCAGCTTTTAACCACCGTTCCGTTAACGTTCCGGTCCAAGGCCTGCGATCCGGGGCGCCACACCCCTGCTATTGGGATTTGACGCGGGGGAAACAACCTCTGGATCATAGCCCCCTTCTCCATACACAACCGGATGGAACGTCCATGCTCTCAAGCTTCGATGGTCTCCGCTTCAGCCACTGGCACCCCGAGATCCGCGACGATGGCGTGGTGGTCCTCTCCCTGGATCGTCAGGACAGCAGTGTCAACGCAATGTCGCAGGATGTGCTGCTGGAGCTGGGCGACCTGCTGGAGCGCATCGCCATGGACCCACCGAAGGGCGTGGTGATCCAGTCCCTCAAGAAGGCAGGCTTCATCGCCGGTGCCGACCTGAAGGAGTTCCAGGAGTTCGATCGCCGCGGCACCGTCAACGACGCCATCCGCCGCGGCCAGTCGACCTACCAGAAGCTGGCAGAACTGCCCTGCCCGACCGTGGCCGCCATCCATGGCCATTGCCTGGGCGGCGGTACCGAGCTGGCCCTGGCCTGCCGTTATCGCGTTGCATCCAATGACAGTTCCACCCGCATCGGCCTGCCGGAAACCCAACTGGGCATCTTCCCGGGCTGGGGTGGCAGCGCGCGCCTGCCGCAGCTGGTCGGCGCACCGGCGGCGATGGACATGATGCTGACCGGACGCACGTTGTCGGCCTCGGCCGCACGCGGCATCGGGCTGGTCGACAAGGTGGTGGCACCGGCCGTCGTGCTCGATACCGCCGTGGCGCTGGCACTGTCCGGCACCACCCGCCCGTTCAAGCAGCGTGCGCTGGCCTGGGCGACCAATACCTGGCCGGCACGCCAGCTGCTGGCCCCGCAGATGGTCAAGCAGGTCGCGCGCAAGGCGAAGAAGGACCAGTACCCGGCGCCGTATGCGTTGATCAGCACCTGGCAGCGCAGCGGCGGCAAGCCGGTGCAGGCACGCCTGGATGCCGAACGACGCGCCGTAGTGAAGCTGGCCAGCACGCCGACCGCGCGCAACCTGATCCGCATCTTCTTCCTCACCGAACGCCTGAAGGGCCTGGGCGGTGGCGATTCCGGCATCCGCCACGTGCACGTGGTCGGTGCCGGCGTGATGGGCGGTGACATTGCTGCGTGGGCCGCCTACAAGGGTTTTGAAGTGACCCTGCAGGACCGCGAGCAGCGCTTCATCGACCCGGCCATGGAACGTGCACAGGCACTGTTCGCCAAGAAGGTGCGTGACGAGAGCAAGCGCCCGGCCGTCGCCGCGCGCCTGCGTGCGGACCTGGAAGGCAATGGCGTGGCGCAGGCCGATCTGGTCATTGAAGCGATCATCGAGAACCCGGAAGCCAAGCGTGCGCTGTACCAGACGCTGGAGCCGAAGATGAAGCTCGACGCGTTGCTGACCACCAACACCTCGTCGATTCCGCTGGTGGAGCTGCGCGATCACATCCAGCGCCCGGCGCAGTTCGCCGGCCTGCATTACTTCAACCCGGTGGCCCAGATGCCGCTGGTGGAGATCATCCATCACGACGGCATGGCGGCCGAAACCGAGCGTCGCCTGGCAGCCTTCTGCAAGGCGCTGGGCAAGTTCCCGGTGCCGGTGGCCGGCACGCCCGGTTTCCTGGTCAACCGCGTGCTGTTCCCGTACATGCTGGAAGCGGCCACCGCATACGCTGAAGGCATTCCGGGCCCGGTGATCGACAAGGCGGCGGTGAAGTTCGGCATGCCGATGGGCCCGATCGAACTGATCGACACCGTGGGCCTGGACGTGGCCGCTGGCGTGGGCAAGGAACTGGCCCCGTTCCTGGGCCTGCAGATTCCGGCGGCGCTGCAGACAGTGGAACCGGACAAGCGCGGCAAGAAGGATGGCCAGGGCATCTACACCTGGGAGAACGGCCGGGCCAAGAAGCCGGACGTGGCGCGCGACTATCAGGCGCCTGCCGATCTGGAAGATCGCCTGATCCTGCCGTTGTTGAACGAGGCGGTGGCGTGCCTGCACGAAGGCGTGGTGGCCGACGCGGACCTGCTGGATGCGGGCGTGATCTTCGGTACCGGTTTCGCACCGTTCCGCGGCGGTCCGATCCAGCACATCCGTGCGGTGGGTGCCGATGCCATCGTGGAGCGCCTGAAGGCGCTGCAGCAGCGCCACGGTGACCGCTTCGCACCACGCCCGGGCTGGGACAACCCCGTCCTGCGCGAACCAGTGGTGTGAGTTGATCGGCCGGGCCTGCGGCCCGGCACCTGCAGAGGCAACAGCCGAAGCCAGAGCCGGAGCAACAGCCGGCTCTGGCTTTTCTGTTTGTTGGGCGGGGGGGGGGGGGGGGGGGGGGGGCCCCCCCCCAACCCCCCCCCGGGGGGGGGGGGGGGCCCCCCCCGCGGCCCCCCCCGCCCCCCCCCCCCCCCCCCCGCCCCACCCCTGACAGTTTCCCGGTGACGGTCGGTGACCTTCGATTTCCGGTAGGTGTCGACCTTGGTCGACACGCTTGATCCACGCCATGCGTGGATGCGAGCGAAGCGACCAGCATTTGATTTTGATTTTGATTTTCTTTTTCTTCTCCGTGGCTGGACGGCACCCGGAAACTTTCAGAGGCCGGGCGGGTGGGTGGCGCAGGACCGTTGGCGCCATGGATGGCGCCATCGAGCCCCCATGGACGGGTTTACGGCGTGTCCTGCGCCACCCACCCG
>NZ_JARXWD010000033.1:0-43500 GCF_029892765.1 Stenotrophomonas sp. 1278 | reverse complement strand
CCGGCTTCCGGTGTGGTGTGTGGTCGGCGGCGCCGGGCGCCCCCCCCCCGGGGGGGGGGGGGGGGGCCGCCCCGCGCCCCCCCACTACCGTAGATCCACGCCACGCGTGGGTGGTGCAGTAGATCCACGCCATGCGTGGGTGGTGCAGTAGATCCACGCCACGCGTGGATGGCGATTCAACGATCGGCCGCGCTACCAGCGCAGCTTGCGCCGTGCCAGCGCCGTGGCCAGTTCTTCCATCAAGGCATGTGCACGCGCCTGCGGCAGGTAGCGCAGTGCCAGTGCCACATCGCCATGCGCACCGGCGGTGTCCAGCTGCAGGCTGGCCGTACCCAGCAGCTTGTCCAGCGGCGAACGCTGCAGGCGCAGGCCCTGCACCTTGTCCAGCTCGGCCCAGCGCCACCAGCGCTTCCACCAGCCGCCGCGCACCGCCGCGAACTGGCCATCCAGGTGCCAGCCCATCCGCGCCATCTGCCGGTGCGCGATCAACAGGCTGACCGGCAGCCAGGCCAGCAGTGCCAGGGCCGGCAGGCCCCAGCGCCAGTACAGCGCGGCGGTCAGCAACGGCACCACCAGCAAGGTGGACAGCGACAATCGCCACCATCCGCGTTGCGGAATCGGTTGCCACTGCTGCGGCGGCCATTGCAGCTGCGGCAGCAGGTGGCGCACCAGCCCATCGCAGGCGCTTGCACCAGCCAGCGGTGCCAGTTCGCGCAGCGCGCGGTCGTCGTCGCGCGAGGGGCCACCGGCAGCGCTGTCGATACGCAGCTGGCGCAGCCCGAACCAGCGTTGCAGGGTGCTCTCGCCCAGCGTCCATGCCTGGATGCGGCGGCGCGCGACGCTGCTGCGGGTGCGGCTTAGCAGGCCGGTGGAGACGGTCAGGCGCCGCTCGCGCTCGCTGAGGGTGAAGCCGTGGTAGCGCAGCAGCGTCAACACCACCGACAACACCCGCAGCAACAGCCAGCCCAGCAGCAACGCGGCCGCCAACAGCACCAGCCCGCCGGTCACCCCGGCATGCAGGTGGCTGGCGTAGCCGAAGGCCTCGCGCCCGCCACGCTGGATGGCATCGTCCATCACCGGGCGCGGTACGGTCTGGAACAGGACGCCGAAGGCGGCGATCGCCAGCGCCCAGCCACGGTTGGACAGCAGGCCCATGCGCAGCACATCCCAGCTCGACAGGCGCAGCAATACCTGCTCGTCGTCGGATGGCACGACATCGGCAGCCGGCGCGCCGCTAGGCGTCGGCTGGGGCGCCTGCCCACGCTGGCGCACCAGTTGTTCCAGGGCCAGCGCCTGGTCCAGCCGCAGCACGCGCATCTCCGCTTCCGGACGCACCCCGCCGGCCGATTCCAGGCGCAGTTCGGCAACCCCGAACAACCGGTGCAACGGGTTCTGCCGCACTTCCACGTTGTGGATGCGGGCGAAGGGAATCTCGCGCCGGTTGCGCGCCAGCAGGCCGCTGCGCACGGTGATCGCATCGTTGCCGATGCGATAGCGGTAGCTGAGGTACTGCAGCACCGACACCAGCACCAGCGCGGCGATGGCGGTCAACGGGATCAACTGTGCCCACATCGGATCGCGGTCGCCGCGCTGGCCGAACACCAGCAACGCGACCAGCGGCAGGAAATAGTGGCGCAGCTGCATCAGCAGCACGAACAGCCACGACCACGGATGCAGGCGATGCTCGTCGCCACCGCTGGGCAGCGAGGGCGGCAGGGGCGGGGGCAGGCTCACAGGGCGTCGGCGTCCTGGTCGAGCTGATGGGCCAGGGTGTCACGCAGGCGCTCGGCATCGGCTTCGTCCAAGCCGCTGACGGTGACCGCACTCAGGCGGGTGCCGGCGGTGTGCACGATCAGCGTGGCCAGGCCTGCACGCCGCTCCAGGGGCCCGCGACGCAGGTCCAGGTGCTGCACGCGCGAAATGGGAATGCGGGTCTCCAGCTGCCACATCAGGTCGCGGCGCAGGCCCAGGCCCTGTGCGTCCAGCCGCCAGCGGGTGCGGGTCAGGCGCCGATGGCCGATCCAGGCGCCGAAGGCGAGGCCGACCAGCAGGCCCAGCATCGCTGCCCACAGGCCACCGGGAAGATCGAAGAACCACCAGAGGGCCGCCAGCGGTGCGCCGGGGATGAACAGTCCGCCGAAGGCGCCCTCCAGCGCCGCCAACCGGGCAGCGCGCAGCGGCAGGGGTTGCCAGTGGTCGAGGGGCATTTCGGCAGCAGCAACAGGCAAGGGCAGTTCGGTCACGCGGGCGTCCGTCGGGCAGCAGGGCGGGCAGGCGCGGTGATGACCGCACCGCGCAGACGTTAGCAGGTCGCCCGCGTTACTGGGCGGCCTGGATCAGCGCATCGACATCCAGCAGATGGCCAGCGCGGTCGGCCTTGGTGCGCAGGTAGTGCTCGTTCTCGGCGGTGATCTCGCCGGTGACCGGAATGCAGTCCAGCACCTCGATGCCGGCATTGCGCAGGCGCTGTGCCTTGGTCGGGTTGTTGCTGAGCAGGGCAACACGGGATACACCCAGCCCGCGCAGCATCGCCACCGCGCTGCCATAGCGGCGCTCGTCGGCGCCGAAGCCCAGCTGCGCATCGGCGTCGATGGTATCCAGGCCGTCATGCTGGTAGCCGTAGGCGCGCATCTTCGCGGCGATGCCGGTACCGCGGCCTTCCTGGTCCAGGTACAGCAGCACGCCGCCGCCCAGTTCCTTCAGTTTGCGCAGGCCGCGCCGCAGCTGGTCGCCGCAATCGCACTTGAGCGAACCGAACAGGTCGCCGGTGAGGCAGGACGAATGCACGCGTACCGGCACCACTGCGGACAGGTCCGGTTCGCCGACGATGATCGCTACCTGGTCGCGCTGGGCGACGCCACCGCGGAACACCGCGAAGGTGGTCATGCCGACGTCGCGCAGCGGCACCGGCGAACGCGCCACCAGTTCGTAATCATGTGCGGCGTGCGCGGCGCCTTCGGCCAGATCGCACAGGCCAACCTCGGCCGCGCCATCGAACGTGGCGTCGTCTGCATCCAGGCGCACGGCCACCATCGCCGGCAACAGCAGGCCCAGCCGGGCCAGTTCGACAGCGCCGGCATCGAACGCATCGCCTGCGCTCCAGGCCGCGGGCATCGGTCCGGGTTCGCGCAGGTAGCCCAGCGAGGGCAGGGCATCGAAGGCAACGCCGGCCAGCGGCAGGCGCGCGCCCTCGGGTGCCTCCACGCCGAGCACGCGGGCGCGGGTGGCGGTCAGGTACAGGTAATGGCGCTCGCGCGCGGCACTGGCGAAGGCGGCGAAGCTGCTGGCAGTGGCGCTGTCCAGCGCGATCACCGCCAGGCGCTGGCCCTGGCCATCGTGGAGCAGGACCGGGCGACCGGCGCGCAGTTCGGCGACCGCGCGCTCGCAGCGGATCGCTGCCGGATCACCGAACAGGGAGGAAGCAGACATGGCAGGACCGGGGGAGGCGGACATCGGTGTCTCTATGGGGGCGCCAGCGTCGTATTCAACGTGCTGCGGCGGTGTGTCGCAGGCCGGTGCAGCGGCTCTCAGTGCGGATGTTCGTCGGTCGCGTATGGGTCTTCCTCGCCGCTGCCCGGTGGCCGCAGCGTATAGCGCTTGTAGGTCCACTGGTACTGCGCCGGGTCGCGGCGGGCGATGCGCTCGATGCCCGCGTTGAGCGCGGTGGCCGCCACGTGCGGGTCCGGATCGGCCACGGCCGGGTCGGTCGGCTCGATGTGCAGGGCAAATTCCATGTCCGGGCCGATGCGCTCGCACCAGCCATACAGCACGGTCGCGCCGGTGCGCTCGGCCAGGCGGTTGACCAGGGTCATGGTCAGTGCCTGCACGCCGAAGAACGGCACGAACACCCCGTCGCCGGCCTTGGGCTGCTGGTCGGGCAGGATGCCGGTGGCACCGCCGTCCTTGAGCACCTTGAACAGCTGGCGCACGGCCGGGCCTTCGGCACGCACCTGCTGCACGTTGTCGCCGCCGCGCACGATCTGCAGGAAGGCATCGCTGGCCTCGTCCTCCGGCGGCTTGTAGACGATGGCGATCTGGCCGCGCGAGGCCAGCCACTGGTTCAGCAGCTCCCAGTTGCCGTAGTGCGGGGCCGCCACGATCACGCCCTTGCCGCTGGCAAGGGCCGCGTCGTACAGCGCCTGGCCGTGGCGCTCCTTCAGGTGCAGGCGCAGGTTGTCGGCGGGCTTCCGGCTCCACAGGCGCAGGGTCTCGATGGCCTGCAGGGCGGTGGAGCGCAGCAGTTCGCGCTGCAGGCGGTCGCGTGCCGGTGCGTCCAGCTCGGGGTAGGCCAGCTCCAGGTTGCGGCGGGTGACGCGGCTCTCGCGGGCATCGAGGCGCACCCACGTCCAGGCCAGGGCGCGCGCGAACCCGCGCAGCAATGGCCAGGGCAGGCGGGCGAACAGGGTGGTGGCGCGGTAGACCAGCCGGGCTTTGCGGTGTGGATTCATCGGCCCCAGTTTAGCCAAGGGCGCTGCTATCGTGGCCGGCCCCTTGCCCGGAAGCCCGCCGATGCTCGTCCTGATTCAACGTGTCAGCCAGGCTGCCGTGCATGTGGAAGGTGAGGCGGTGGGGCAGATCGGCCCCGGCCTGCTGGCCCTGGTCGGCATGGAGCCGGGCGATACCGAGGCCCAGTTGCAGCGGATGGCCGAACGCCTGCTCGGCTACCGTGTGTTTGCAGATGAGGCCGGAAAAATGAACCGCTCGCTGCGTGATACCGGCGGCGGCCTGCTGCTGGTCAGCCAGTTCACCCTGGCCGCAGACACCCGTTCCGGCATGCGGCCAAGCTTCACCAGCGCGGCACCGCCGCAGGAGGCTGAACGCGGGTTCAATCGATTTGTCGACATCTGTCGTGAAAATCACGCGCCGGGGGTGGAAACGGGCCGCTTCGGTGCCCATATGGTCGTCAGCCTGGTCAACGACGGTCCCGTGACCTTCCTCCTCAGGCCCTAGGCCGCCGGGACCACCGCCCGGCAGGCCGGGCCCCGGGCTGGTATAATGCTACGTTCCCTATTTCCCCCTAGCCGGTGGCGCGAGCACTACATGGCCAACGAACGTCCTGCCCAATCCGAAATCAAGCAACTGATCAGCAAGGGCCTGGAACAGGGCTACCTGACCTATGCCGAAGTCAATGACCATCTGCCCGACGACATGGTCGACCCGGAACAGATCGAAGACATCATCGGCATGATCAACGGCATGGGCATTGATGTCCATGAAGTTGCTCCGGATGTGGAAACCCTGCTTCTCAACGACGGCAACACGGGCAACCGTGAGGTCGACGACACCGCAGCCGAAGAAGCTGCCGCCGCGCTGAGCGCGCTCGACACCGAAGGTGGCCGTACCACCGACCCGGTGCGCATGTACATGCGCGAAATGGGTACCGTCGAGCTGCTGACCCGCGAAGGCGAAATCGCCATTGCCAAGCGCATCGAAGAAGGCCTGTCCCAGGTCCAGGCCGCACTCGGCCAGTTCCCGGTGTCGGTCGAATCGCTGCTGACCGATTACGAAGCGCACAAGGAAGGCCGCAAGCGCCTTGCCGAAGTGATCGTCGGCTTCAACGACCTGACCGACGACGTGCCGGCCCCGGCCGCTGTGGTGGCCGATGACGCGGACGACGCCGATGCCGACGCCGACGAGGAAGAAGACGACGTCGACGGCGGCGATGAAGAAGCCGCGCCGACCGGTCCGGATCCGGAGGAAGTGGCTGCGCGCATGCAGGCGCTGGGCGATGCCCTCAACGCCTTCAAGAAGGCTGCCGCCAAGGGCGACAAGAAGAACCTGCTGAAGCTCCGCGAGGAGATGTCGGCGGTGTTCGTCACCCTGAAGCTGCCGCTGCCGCTGACCGACGTGCTGACCAAGCAGCTGCGCGACACCATGGGCAGCATCAAGGCCCACGAGCGCCGCGTGCTGAACCTGGCCACCGTCACTGCCCGCATGCCGCGCAAGGACTTCATCCGCTCCTGGGAAGGCAACCAGACCAACCTGGAGTGGGTGGAAGACGCACTGAAGCGCAAGCAGAAGTGGTCTTCGGCGCTGCGTGAAGTGAAGGACCAGATCGTGTCCGAGCAGCAGGCCACCATCGACATCGAGAAGGTCACCCTGCTGGACCTGGACGAGCTGAAGGAACTCAGCCGTGCCATGGCCTATGGCGAAGCCAAGGCGCGCAAGGCCAAGAAGGAAATGGTCGAGGCCAACCTGCGCCTGGTGATCTCCATTGCCAAGAAGTACACCAACCGCGGCCTGCAGTTCCTCGACCTGATCCAGGAAGGCAACATCGGCCTGATGAAGGCCGTGGACAAGTTCGAGTACCGCCGCGGCTACAAGTTCTCCACGTATGCGACCTGGTGGATCCGCCAGGCCATCACCCGTTCGATCGCCGACCAGGCGCGCACCATCCGTATTCCGGTGCACATGATCGAAACGATCAACAAGTTGAACCGCATTTCCCGCCAGATGCTCCAGCAGTACGGCCGCGAGGCTACGCCGGAGGAGCTGGCCAAGGAAATGGACATGCCGGAAGACAAGATCCGCAAGGTGATGAAGATCGCCAAGGAGCCGATCTCGATGGAAACCCCGATCGGCGACGACGAGGATTCCCATCTGGGCGACTTCATCGAGGACACCAACGTGGAGTCCCCGATCGAGAACACCACCAACATCAACCTGTCTGAAACCGTGCGTGACGTGCTGGCCGGCCTCACCCCGAGGGAAGCCAAGGTGCTGCGCATGCGCTTCGGCATCGACATGAACACCGACCACACCCTTGAGGAAGTCGGCAAGCAGTTCGACGTGACCCGCGAGCGCATCCGCCAGATCGAAGCGAAGGCCCTGCGCAAGCTGCGTCATCCGAGCCGTTCGGAGCAGCTGCGCAGCTTCCTGGATATCGATTGATCTCCAGCGAGTGCTGACGTGTTGAGAGAAACCCCGCTTCGGCGGGGTTTTTCTTTGGGGGATCCGGTGTGGAGCCGTGGCCATGCTTGGCTGCGGTTGGCGATGACGCTTTGGCCAACTCTTCGTCGTCTCCCACCACCAATATTTGCGCCTTTTGACGCAACCGGCTTGAGCATTGTTGAGCAATAAAGCGCGATTCCGTGCGGCGGGCAGGAGTTGACCAGCTCATTCCTCAGTTGCCCCAGTACGTCGAGCTGTTTGAGCTGGCATGCCTGCCGCAAGCCCTGTCGCAATCAACAATTGAAGGCACTACCTTCTTTTCCACACAGTCCCCTGCAGGTGCTCAACACACCGTCGTGGGAGGGCTGTCTGCCGTAACAGCAGTCAATCCAAGGTCAACTCGCATCACTCGCCACCCCGGCGAGCCCAAAGGTTTCTGGCCGGGTGGCGCGCAGCCATACAAGACCCCGCAAGGGGGAACGCTGCGGGCGGCCCTACGACCGTGTTGAAGCACCCGGCCGCCTCTCTCAACAGGAGGCGTAGAAGGCTCGACGAATCGTAGGAGATCCAAGATGAGACTGAAGGCGGCAGCCGGCAAGAGCGCTGGCGACCCGGTTAGTGCAGATACGTGTGACTTCCCGCCCCTGCTGGATTGGAATGAAGTGCTGCAGGACGAGCGGGAGGATCGGCTGGGGTTTGCCAGGCGCGCGACGTTCGCGCTGCTGACGCAGTCTGGTGCGGGATTGATCGAGGGCTTCGGTAGCGGCAATCAGAAGGAACTGGAAGGGGCCATGAGGGTGGTGGCGCTGTTCCAAGCGCATCTGCAGGAGATGGAGCGGTTCGCTGGAATAGCCGAGAAGCGGCTGCAGCATGTTGCTGAGGCACTCGCTGCTGCCGACTGAGTAGCCGACTCCGGCCGTGCTCCACTACACTAAGACGCTGCGCCGGGCCTATAGCTCAACGGTTAGAGCAGGGGACTCATAATCCCTTGGTTCCAGGTTCGAATCCTGGTGGGCCCACCATATTGACGTCCAGCCAGATCCAGAGACGTCCGACATCGCCAGAAATGGCGGGGTTTCAGGCCGGGCTCACAGGTGGCCAAAGAAGCAATCGACGAGCCCTGGAAGGCCTAAGACCTCCACGACGGTCGGTTCCCTGCGTGGACAGGTGGGCATTGCCACTGTGGCCTGATTAGCTGTTTCAGCAATGGTCGGTGGGTGGCAGAGGCAGACATGTGCCACTTAACTGTAGATCAGAACTCACCGCACTAGGCCTACTTTCCGGTCTCCTTGCGGGCGTACATGTCCCACTCCTTTTCGTGCCCGTAGCCAGTGCCGCACTCAAAGCTTCAGGAGTCGTCTGATGGGTTCTCAGATGCCAACCACCTAGGGGCGCCAATGGGGGCGCTCTGGCACTGCTAAGGACGCGTAAGCTGCTGCAGATCGCCTTTGAGGTGTCTTCAGCCGCTAAGGATTTTCCAGGCGGATACACCGAGGCCGTCCAAACCTAATGCGAGCAGTGACAGGGCGACGAACCGAAGTCTAGGCATTGCCCGATCCTTGGCGTTCAGAGGGAAGCCTCTCAGCAACCGCCATGCGAATGCATCGCCCACGCATAGCGAACACAATTCTCCATTTATAGGATGATTTAGTTGGCGAGAATGCAATTTGTGTGCCAACAATCCGATTGGACATCACCGAATTAAGGGTTAGGCTCGTAAGCTGCCCACTCAGCTTTGAGTGAGGATAACTGCCCGAAAGGAGGCACAGTTTTGAAACCGGCGCGTGTTCAAATACAGCTTTTCAGGCTGAATAAGGTTGGTGGAGAGAGGTCCGTCAATTCCTTACTTAGAGCGATCGAAGCGGATGATATCGGAGACCGAGTTCGATACGTGCGCGGCGCCAACGTTCGACTAGAGAGTGCGGAGCGGTTGAACGCGGAAAACGGGCTGCCACGCCGGTGGGCGCTAGACTTCGTGAAGTTGAGAGATGTGTCTGGTCCAGGAAAGGGTAGCAAGGACCAGCCAATTGAAGATCTCGACATCGAAGAGGAGCAATTCTTCGGGGAAGAAGCTGCAGCATTGTATCTGCCACAGACCGGCCATCTGATAGCTCAGTACAACCACTATGGCGTTAGACCAAGCGCTATGGCGCAGTACTTGTCTTGCTACTTGGAGGGCGAGACGAATGAATACGAGGCTGACGTTGTGCTCGACCCCGAAGCAGAGGCCCGCTACGGGAGGATTACCGAGGTAAGGAGATTCTCGGTGGGGGTGGATCTCGCCAAACTTACTGCCCAACAGCGAAGGGATGGGCATGCGCTTACACAGGCTTTGGGTCAAGCAGCCGATATGAATGGTGCGCGCATCAAGATTGAGGTCTCAGTTGGCCATGACAAGAACAGGTCTCTTCGCAATGCAAAGGGTTGGCTAAGCCGGCTGGTCAACAGCGGTGCGGCTGATTCGGCAGAAATCGCAGGTCGTGAGACCCCAGACGGCGATATTTGTCCTGTAGATCTCATCAACGAGACACTCAAGCACCACGTAAGCATCGAGCCGGGATCAGGGAAGCGACTTCCGATAGATGCTCGCTTTAGAAAATTGGAGGCGACGTACAGAAGATGGCGAGAACGAATTCACAATGGATAACACCGCTAGACCGGGAGCGGGCTTCTCCTTGGATACTAGCGGTGGTCGTCGGTCTCGCAGCTGGGCTTCTGCACAGAGCGGCGGTCATTTCTCTGCCTGTGCAGTCGCCCGATAGCTATCTTTCTGCGGTGATCTCACTAGGAGGGGTGCTGACAGGCTTCATGGCTACGCTCAAAGCCCTTCTATATGCAATGAGTGACACGGCTTACAGGCGGCTAAAGACCAGTGGCTATCTGGACGATCTTCTCCGCTATCTTCGCGAGGCTCTGTGGGGCAGTGTTCTAATGTGCGTTGTTGCACTGATTGCCTTTTATCTTCCTAAGAGCGTAAGCCTCCACTCAATCGTTGCTGGGGTGTCAGCGTTTGCGCTTTCTTCCGTCGCGAGGATTGCTAGCATTACAACCAAGCTCTTAGCTGTGCGGGCGATTCCAGAGGAAGATTAGATGCTCCTGTCTAGTTGCGTGCCGTCAGACTGTCGATGCGACGAGCGGCACGCCTATTCTCGAAAGCACCTAGTTTCGCTTGCCTGTTGTCGGATCATGAGTGCTTACTGACAGAATTTTCTCAATGCTGAAGATTCCTAATACGGGTAAGTGATAAGGCTTTGCACCGAAAACTGTTCAGGTAAATTAATTGACACATGTCAGCGAAGGAGAGAATCGTGACCAATAGCAAAGTGCCCAGTAGTGCAAAGAAGTCCGGTGCCAAGGTCAGTAAGCCGAAAAGCAGACTGTCAAAGGAGGAGCGGCCTATCAAAAGTGATCAGGCGATGGTTTACACCTTGGATGCCGCAGTGAAGAAGTTTCGCGACAGGGCGCCGGACGCTCCTAACGGTGGGAAAAGGAAGGCTTGATCGAGCTGTTAGTTCATCACGCAATGCAGCCTCTAGCTAAGAGAGATGAATGTTTTTTTGGTTACTAGTGGGCCACCACCGTTGGCGTAAAAGAAGGCAACCAACTGACGCCCTGATGACCTCTGCACGTAGGGAACCCTGCCGCTCCTCAGTACCGAATTCGAGCCGTTCTGGCTGAAGAACCGATCCGCAGCCCGCCCGTGATCCCGGCTTCACGCCCCGCACGCTATCCACGGCGGTCATGGACCTCATACGACTGCTGCGATCGCTGGAAGAATTCCTCTACGAGCTGGTCGGCTGGCTGGTGTTCTATCCGCGGATGTTCTGGCGGGTACTGATTCACCCCGGCGAGGTCGCGCTCTACACCCGCCGCGAGCTCGGCAAGGATCCGGACCAGCGGTTCTCCGATGCGATCAGCCCGGTGCTGATGCTGATCCTGTCGGTGGCCATCGCCCATGCGCTGGAGATGGCGATGCGCATGTCCTCGCCCCGACTCAGTACGCCGGTGGGGCAGCTGCTTTTCAGCAGCGAGCAGGGGTTGCTGCTCACCCGCTCTGCGGTGTTCTGCGTGTACGCGCTGGGTGCGGCACTGGGCACGCTTCGGCGTCAGCGGCTGCCCGTGAACCGCGAGACGCTGCGCGAGCCTTTCTCCATCCAGGCGTTCATCGCATGCCCCTTCGTGGTGGCACTCGCGCTGGCGCAGGTGGCAGCCGCGTCCCCGGCGCAGGCCGGCCCGTTCACCGCGCCAGCCATCGGCGCGCTGGCGGTGGCGTGGTACCTGTGGGCCCGCATGCGGGCCTTCGTGGCCTTGAATGGAGGATCAGCGCTGCGTGCGCTCGGCTCGGTAGTGGTCTCGTTCCTGCTGACGACGATCGGGGTTGTCGGCCTGTTTGCTGCCGTCATCCTCTGATCTTCAACAGGGCGGCGATCACTCGAGAACGTGATCGGACTTGCGCGGTGGCACTGCCGTGGCCTCACCGCGCTGCAGGAGGTCGAAGAAATCCACTGCCTCCGCCGCCAGTGCATCGTGGGCGTCGAAATCCCAGTTCTGCTTGTACTCGCGGGCAAGCAGATCACAGACGGCCTTGGCCTGCTGGTAGGTCTGCGACTGCTCCCCGCGATCGGCCAACTGGTCGCGGTGGATCTGGCACAGCATGAGCTGGTGGGCATCTTCGGCCCGCTCGCGCTCCCAGCCTATGTCGGGCAGGGCGGACAGTGCTGAGGCAAGCGCGATGGCAATCAAGGGCATGATCCGGTTCCGGGCAGGGGGCGGAACCTGAGCGTAGGTGATGGTGCAGTGCGCGTGGCGGCACGCGCGATGGCCGTTTTACAGGGTGTTCACCATTCGCAGCAGCATGGTTGCTGCGCTGAAGGTGGTCATGCCGATGGCTCGCCTGCCGCTGGTTTCTGCTCCTGCCACAGCAGCAGCGCGTCCAGTGCCGGGCACAGGGCCTGCCCCCACGCACTGAGTCGATACTCCACTTTCGGTGGCACCTGCGGATACACCGTGCGCAGCACGATGCCGTCGGCTTCCAGTGCACGCAGCTGCTGCGCCAGCATCTTCTGCGAGATGCCGGGGATGAGCCGCTCCAGGTCGGAATAGCGCTGCACCTTGCCGTCGAACAGGTGGAAAAGGATCAACAGCTTCCAGCGGCCTTCCAGCAGTGCGAGTGCACGGGCCACGTCCGCGGCGGCGGTTTCAGGGGTATAGGCCTTTCTCATGGGGTGGGTCACTTACCTTCAGGTGCGTTCTTGTGGCGGCCAGGGTGCGGTTCGAGAATAGCGCCAGTCCCGCCTGGAGTGCCTGTGATGCCGATTGATCTTCCCGCGCCGTTGTCCCGCTATTTCCTGCTGGCCAATGGCGAGCCCGGAACGCACGTGGAGCAGTGCTTTGCCGCAGGCGCGAAGGTGGGCGATGAGCGCCAGCAACACCAGGGACACACAGCGATTGCCGCCTGGGTGGCACAGACGCGTGCGGCCTACCAGCAACACGTGGTCCCCCTGCAGCTGCACGTGCAGGACGGTCGCCACATCGTGTCTGCGGAGGTCAGCGGCACGTTCCCGGGCAGCCCGGTGGTGCTGACGCACGCGTTCACCCTGCAAGGGGATGGCATCGTCGCGCTGGACATCCACTGATCCAGTGGCGGTTGCTTCCGGAGATCGGGTGGCACGCGGATGGCTGCCGATTGACGCGTAGCAGTACCAATGGATGGCGAACTCCACGCATGGCGTGGAGCTACTGGGAGCGGCGTGGAGCTACAGGTTCTGGAACACCGCCAGCTGCGCGGCGAAGGCGCGCTGGTAGGCCGGCCGCGCGGTCGCGCGGTCAACGTAGGCAGCAAGGTCTGGATACTCGCCAACGATGCCGCTGCTCTGCAGCCGCAGCAGCACCGACACCATCAGCAGATCGCCGGCGCTGAAGTCTCCGTCCAGCCACGGTGCATCGCCCAGCCGGGCGGACAGCTGGCTCAGCCGCCTGCGCACGCGCTCGTCCAGCATCACCAACCGCTGTGCATACCAGGGCTGCTCGCGTTCCAGCACCCACGCCATGGAGCGTTCGACGATCGGCGGCTCCACAGTATTCAGCGCGGCGAACATCCAGGTGATCGCGCGCATGCGCGCACCCGTATCGGCGGGCAGCAACCCGGGGTGCTGCTCGGCCAGGTGCAGCAGGATCGCGCCTGATTCAAACAGCATTACGTTGCCATCCTCATAGGTGGGGATCTGACCGAACGGATGCCGCGCCAGGTGCGCCGGCTGCTTCATCTCCTCGAAGGTGAGCAGATGGACGTCGTAGGCGAGGCCCAGCTCTTCCAGCGCCCAGCGCACGCGCATGTCGCGGGCCAGCCCCTGGCCACGGTCCGGGGAATGCTTGAATGCGGTCAGGATCGGCGTCATCGGGATGTCCATCGGCGTTGGCTGCCACGTTGGCCGGCCTTTCTTCTCTCGACGCCCGGACGGCTCGGGAATCGACACGCCTCCGCTGACCGAGGGTCCCACATCGCCGGCCCGGATGAACGGTTCACGTCGGACGATTCGCCCGGGAGGGTCGGTGCAGCGATACTGCCGACCTGCACACCCTTGGGGAAGTACGTGAGCACGTCCAGACTGCCGCGCATCGTTGGGTTCGACGTGCCACGGCTTCACCAGCAGGTCGATGCGACTGCCGATGAAGCCATCACTGCGCTGCTCGATCAGGCACCCGATGAACAGTGGACCGGCCGCTTCCTGCAGCACTGCGCGACGCTGGCGTCGCAGCTGTCATTGGCGGAAGTGAGGGTGGAGGGCACCCGCATTGCCTTCCACGGCTCCATCGCCGATGCGCGTGCCTTGGCCGATGCGGTCATCGCGCTGGTGAACCGGTTGAATGATCAGCTGATGCAGGAAGGCAACCAGCTCGCGGGCGAGGAGTGATCTGCCCGCAGCCTGCTGTCTCAGCCCGCTTGCGGGGCCAATGCCGGTCCGGACAGGCGCGCCCAGCAGCCCATCGCCATTTCCGCCGACCCCGGGTGGCCACGCAGGCTGGTGCGCAGCGCAAGCCGTGACTGCAGATCGGTGAGCCACGCCGTGCGCGTGCCATGCGGGTTGCGGACATAGATGTCGCACGCCAGGCGGATGACCGGTGCGACCTCGTGGCGGAAGTTGATGGCGGGCAGATCGCCCGTCTGGAACGCGGCCTGCCAGTGCTGCAGCTCGCGCTCGACGTCAACGAAGTCCTTGTTGGTGATGCGTTCCATGAGACTTCTCCTGTTGGAACGCCAACGTACACCTGTGCATGTCAGGAGCCTGTGTGCGCGCAGCGCTGTTCATGGTGCCCGTTCATTAATCTCCGGCTTTCATGCAGCTGCGTAACCGGCCCACGCCCACAGTGGCGTTGCAGCAGATCGCTGCGGTGGAGCAAGACATGAACAACAATACGCCGCAAGGCCAGACCGACCGCACCAACGCCCCGACCGGAATCAAGCAGGCCGCCCAGCAGGGCCAGGCCGACGGCAACGCAATGGGCGGCGACCGGAAGCAGGACGGCAAGCAGCGCCAGCAGGAGCAGCAGGTCCAGCAGGATGCAAAGCCGGTCGGCCCGCAGAAGTCCGGGCAGGAACAGAAGAGCGAGCCGGGCCGTGACAGCCGTCGCTGAGCAGTAAACGAAGAAGAGGCCGCGCGTTGCGCGGCTTTCCTCTGTCCAACGTTCGGGAAGAGCGCTGATGCCATCCCATGCCCGTGCGGTAAGCCTGATGACGAAGATCATGTACCAGTGCCGGCCGGCAAGAACGACGACGATGGCGCGCTGCCGCGCCTGCCAGGCCCCCAGTCCGGGTGGCATGGAGTGCGCGCGTTGCCTTACCGAAGAACTCGGGGGTGTGATCGGCAACCGCGGTGCTGCGGCACGCTGGCTGGATTCGTTCCTGAAGGTGCAGCAGGACGAGGCGTTCGTTTTCGTGTGTGCCAAGCGGGTCGAGGAAATCGCGTCGGCGGGTCGCAGTCTGGAGTGACATTGCGCAGGCGTATGCTCGAACTCCAATGGGAGCGAGCGTCATGTCTTTTCAGATCAACCTCTATGACAGGGACGGACGCGGGCTTCGCCTTCCCGATGGATGGTGGATCGACCTGCACACCGATCCCCCCGCGCTGGTCAACGGCGCTGTCCGCATCGATCTGCCGGCGTCCGCGCGCAACGAGCATCCTGATCTGCAACCGGACGTCCTGAACCATCTCCGCCGCCGTATTGAAGGTGCGCAATGGCTAACCTGACCTACCATCCGCCGCTGGGCGTGCGCTGGCTGACGTTCCGCCTGCGCAACGGTCAATCCATCGGCCCGGAGAAGCTGCGGGCCGTGTGGTCCGATGCCGCGGAAACCAACAACTGTTCGGTGCGCCGCGAGCACGTGGAAGGCGCCGGCTTCGTCTATGCGCTGTACGCACCGAGCGGGCTGTGTGTTCCGCGGCGCGCGGAACTGCGCATGCGGCTGTTGCTGGAAGAAGCGGGCTACGCGTTTTCGATGGGCGTGCTTACAGGCAGCCATCCTGCCTACGGTTGAGCGCAGGGTGATCTGATCGGCCCGGAGGTTGCTAGACTGCGCGCCCCGCGCGTTGCCGCAATCACGGAAGATTCCCCATGCCGAAGCTGTCTGCTCTTGCTGTTTTCCTGGCGCTCGCTGTCTCCGCGCCAACCGCACACGCCGAGGAACAGGACAGCGCCTCGACCATCGCGTTCAAGTCGATCAGCCCGGTGCTGAATGCCCTGATCAATGCCGACGATGCGCAGGAACTGATGGAGCGGGCCGAGGAAGACGACGCCACGCTGCTGCAGTCGCTGGCGCTCTATCTGGCCGCAACCCGCGAAGACCCCACGTTGGCGCAGGCGCCGTACCACGCAGCGGCATTGTTCGCACGCCGCGGTGACGATGCGCTGGCCGAGCGCTATCTGCGCCAAGCCGATGAGCGTGGCATGTGGTTCGCGCCCGCGCTGGCCGACAACGATGACTTCGAGCACCTGCGCGGAACGCCGTTCTTCAAGCAGGTGCTGGCCAATACACAGGCACGCTACGCGAAGGTATCGGTCGGCAAGGTGGGCGCCATCTCGGTGCTGGCCCCTTCGAAGGGGGTTGCGATGTCGGCCTGTGCGCCGGTGCTGGTGTGGCTGCACGGCTACGGCATCAATGGCCACCTGGACAGCAGCGAGCAGCCGCTGGCCGATGCTGGTGTGGTGTTGCTGGGCATCAACGGTACGGAGATGCGCGAGTCGTTCGACAGCTTCAGCTGGACCGGCCCGTATGAGGGCACGCACAAGGTGGTGCAGGCGGGGCTGGAGCAACTGGCCGCGCGCCAGTGCATCGACCGCAAGCAGGTGTACCTGATGGGTTTCTCGCAGGGCTCGCAGCATGCCGGCGCGCTGCTGGCGCAGCATCCGGATGACTATGCCGGTGCATTGCTGGTGTCGCCGGGTGGCTGGCGCCAGCCGGTGCCCACGCAGAGCAGCGCACACGGCAAGCGGGTGTTCGTCATCAACGGCGAGCAGGAAGGGCCGGCGAACCAGAAGATGAGCGCGGATTTCCGCGCCCTTTTCAGCGATGGCAACGAGCTCCGGTCGCGTACCCATGAGGGTGGCCATTTCTATCCGGACGACTGGAAGACCTCGTTCCCACAGGCCATCCGCTGGATGATGGGCAAGGGCGGCTGAGCACCCCGCCTTCGTCGCGACGGGTGCCAGCGATTCACTCCGGGTCGAACTTCTTCCACATGAGGCGACCGGTTTCTCCGCTCAATTCGCTGCGATCAAAAATTCTACCTTCGAACTGGAATTCCTCGTTGATACGGATGATCAACAGTTGTTCGAAATCCCCTTGGCGTTTGACTGAAACACGGTTGTTGGATTTTTCGGGGGAAATGGTCTTCACTTCGACCCGTTTGCCATGGATGGTGCCATCCGATCCCGCCTGGTGCGTGCCGTGGCGACACAGGCCGAAGTGGATCTCTGCGAAGATTTCTCCGAGCTCGCCCCATACCTGCAGATAGCGCCCAGTGTTGTCGAAATGTCGCTGTGCGCATTCGACAAGATCCTCGAAGATATCAGTCTGTTCCAGAAAATTGCGCGGGTAGCCATTCCTGCTCCGGAACGCTCCTGAACTACTCTGGGGCGGGGCAACTTCGCTCCTGTCACTTTCCGCTCCTTCCCAGTCGAAGTGGACCGTGTCCCATTCCCAAGGGGCCGCGCCACTGCTGGCGGCGTCCATGATGTCATCATCGCTGTAGCCGGCTTCACGCATTTCATAGAGAAAATCCCAGTCACCCATGACCACTCCTTGTGATGTTCCCGGGCTCTGATACCCGTCGCGCAACGAGCGGACGGTAGCACCGATCGAAACGCCTTGTGTAGCTTCGATCCCTTTCTGGATCCCAGCCACTGCTTCCCAAAAGGCAACGCCGCGAGCCCGCCTGCGGGTCTACTGCGCACTGCCTGCGTTGCCTACGCTGATCCCACACGGCCCTTGCCGTGCTCCGGGGCCACGACAGCTCGTGGATCCCGTCTTCAATCGAACCAGCGGCGCTGTGCTGCAGGGCATTGCTGCCCGGCAACGCCATGCCCTGCGCCGTGCGAAGGCGTACCCCGGAACTGTCCGCCGGCCCTGCTTCACTGCCTGCCAGCCAACCTTCGTGGAGATCGCCTCATGTTCAGCCTGGAAAACACCGTTGCCCCTGCCGCGCCCGCGCTCGACGAGCTTGTTCCCTCGCGCTACGCCCTGAAAGTCGGTGATATCGATGTGCTGGTGGTCAGCGACGGCGTGCTGCCGCTGCCGACGCAGATGCTCGGCCACAACGTGCAGGCGTCCGAGCGCGCCGAATGGTTCGACGAGATGTACCTGCCACAGGATGCGTTCGACTGGGCGTTGAACGTGATGGTGGTGCACAGCGGTGAGCGCACCATCCTGATCGACGCCGGCCTGGGCATGGACCCGGACCTGCAGCTGCCGCGCGCCGGCCAGCTGATCCGTCGCCTCGGCGCTGCCGGTATCGACCTGCGCGAGATCACCGATGTAGTGATCACCCACATGCACATGGACCACATCGGTGGCCTGCTGGTGGACGGAGTGAAAGCACAGCTGCGGCCGGACCTGAAGATCCACGTCGCGGCGTCGGAAGTGGCGTTCTGGAAGTCGCCCGACTTCACCCGCACGAACATGCCGCAGGGGTTCCCGGACGCGCTTCGCGCAACGGCCACGCATTTCTGGGCCGAGTACGGCAGTTTCGTGCACACCTTCGAGGATGAGCATGAGATCGCACCGGGCGTAGTCGCGCGCCGCACCGGCGGGCACACGCCGGGCCACTGCGTGGTGCGCGTTGCCTCTGAGGGCCAGGCGCTGACGTTCGCTGGTGATGCCGTGTTCGCCGTCGGTTTTGATCAACCGAACTGGCACAACGGCTTCGAGCATGACCCGGAGGAAGCAGCGCGGGTGCGCATCGAACTGCTCAATGCGCTGGCCGGCACCGGCGAGATGCTGGTGGCCACGCACCTGCCGTTCCCGTCGGTGGGCCGGGTGTCCCGCGAGGGCGAGGCGTTCCGCTGGGTGCCGGCGTTCTGGGATTTTTGATCAAGTTTTCTGGACTTCACGTCACCAATGGTCCCGGGCAGGGGCGCACAGTAGCCCCTGTCGAAACCCACCCATCCGCTGGAGGTCCACCATGAACACCGTTACCCGCACCCTCGCTGCAACTGCCTTGGCCCTGTCGATGCAGGCGGGCCTGTCCGCCCAGGCCGCCGCGCCGGCACACCCGTCCGCGCCCAGCGCTGTCACGCGCACCGCCAGCACCATCACCACCGCCGATGGTGTGCAGCTGTACTACAAGGACTGGGGCCCGAAGAACGGGCCGGTGGTGACCTTCAGCCATGGCTGGCCGCTGGATTCGGACAGCTGGGAATCGCAGATGATGTTCCTGGCGGACCACGGTTACCGGGTGGTCGCACACGACCGCCGTGGCCACGGTCGTTCCAGCCAGCCCTGGGATGGCAACGACATGGATCACTACGCCGATGATCTGGCCACGGTGATCAATACGCTGGACCTGAAGGACGTCACACTGGTGGGCTTCTCCACCGGCGGCGGCGAAGTGGCGCGGTACATCGGCCGCCATGGCACGGGACGGGTGAAGAAGGCCGTGCTGATCAGTTCGGTGCCGCCGTTCATGCTGAAAACCGCAGACAACCCGGGTGGCGTTCCGATCGAAGTGTTCGACGGCATCCGCAAGGCGCAGCTGGAGAACCGCTCGCAGCTGTACAAGGACATTCCGTCTGGTCCGTTCTATGGATTCAACCGACCGGGCGCGAAGGTCAACCAGGCGATGGTCGATGCATGGTGGGCGCAGGGCATGCTGGGTGGGCAGAAGAACACCTACGACTCGATCGCGGCGTTCTCGGCGACCGACTTCCGCGCCGACCTGCAGAAGTTCGATGTGCCGACCCTGGTGATCCACGGCGACGACGATCAGATCGTGCCGATCGACGTGGCGGGACGGATGTCGGCCAAGCTGATCAAGGGCGCCAGGCTGATCGTCTACCCGGGTGCGCCGCATGGTCTGACCGAGACCCACAAGGACAAGGTCAACCAGGACCTGCTGGCCTTCCTGCAGCAGAAGTAACCACAAGGGCAGCCGTCAGCCAGCACGGAGACCGGTAGAGCCACGCCATGCGTGGCTTTGCTGTGCATGAGAGCAACCGCATCCACGCATGGCGTGGATCTACTGGATCGACGCAGGGTGGAAAGCCCGCCGGTAGAGCCACGCCATGCGTGGCTTTGCTGTGCATGAGAGCAACCGCATCCACGCATGGCGTGGATCTACTGGATTGACGCAGGGTGGAGAGCCCGCCGGTAGAGCCACGCCATGCGTGGCTTTGCCGTGCATGAAGGCAACCGCATCCACGCATGGCGTGGATCTACTGGATTGACGCAGGGTGGAAAGCCCGCCGAGCCACGCCATGCGTGGCTTTGCTGTGCATGAGAGCAACCGCATCCACGCATGGCGTGGATCTACTGGATTGACGCAGGGTGGAAAGCCCGCCGGTAGAGCCACGCCATGCGTGGCTTTGCTGTGCATGAAGGCAGCCGCATCCGCGCATGGCGTGGATCTACTGGATTGACGCAGGGTGGAAAGCCCGCCGGTAGAGCCACGCCATGCGTGGCTTTGCCGTGCATGAGAGCAACCGCATCCACGCATGGCGTGGATCTACTGGATCGACGCAGGGTGGAAAGCCCGCCGAGCCACGCCATGCGTGGCTTTGCTGTGCATGAGAGCAACCGCATCCACGCATGGCGTGGATCTACGGGATTGACGCAGGGTGGAGAGCCCGCCGGTAGGGCCACGCCATGCGTGGCTTTGCCGTGCATGAGAGCAACCGCATCCACGCATGGCGTGGATCTACTGGATCGATGTTGGCTGGTTCAGGCCCTGCAGCTTGTGCGGGTTGCGCTGCACCAGGATCTGCACGATCTGCTCGCCGTTGGTATCGAAGGCCATTGCCGATTCCAGCACGTTGTCGAAGTAACGCAGCAGCCCAAGGCGTCCGTTGATCATGCTCGGCACCATGCGCAGCTGGTCCTTGCGCCGCAGGTGCGGGGCGTACAGCAGCTGTGCGATGCGTGCGCCGCCGACCATCGGTTTCGGGAAGCTGGTGACGATGCCGCCGCCATCGCCGATCAGCACGGCCGATTCGGCCATCAGGGTTTTCATCGTCCTGAAGTCGCCATTGGCGATGGCCTCTGCGAAACGCCGCATCAGTTTCTGGTGCACGTCCTGCGGCACGTTGTAGCGCGGTCGCTCCTGCCGCAGCTGCAGGCGTGCGCGGTGCACGATCTGCCGGCAGGCGGCTTCGGTCTTGTCCAGCGTGCGTGCCACCACGTCGTAATCCTGGTCGAACACATCGTGCAGCAGGAACGCGGCACGCGCGTCCGGGGCCAGCCGCTCCAGCACGTTGAGGAAGGCCACCGACAGATCACTGGCCGTTTCCAGCATGTACTCGGGTGTGCCGGTGTCTTCGGTGAGCAGCGGCTCCGGCAGCCACATGCCGACATAGTGCTCGCGCGTGCGCCGGGCCAGGCGCAGGCCATCGATGGCGCGGCGGGTGGTGGTGGCCACCAGCCAGGCTTCGGCGTTCTCGATGTCCTGCTGGTTGGCGCCATGCCAGCGCAGCCAGACATCCTGCACCACGTCCTCGGCCTCGTGCGAGGAGCCGAGCATGCGGTAGGCCACGCCGAACAGGCGCGGGCGTAGTCGGGTGAACAGTGCGGTGGGGTCGTCCATGCCAGCAGAGACGGGACAGGTCCGCCGATTGTGACACCGGCGGACCTGTGGGAGTGGCGGGTACTGCCCCGGACCGGTGGCGGTCAGCGTGGTGGCAGTACCGCCGGCTTGCCGATGTCCTTGATCAGGAACACGACGAATGTCGCCGGCTCGGTCTGGCTGGCATTGCGGCCGACGGTATGCAGATCGTCCGGGCCCTCATGGAAGGCCTCCCCCGGGCCGAGGGTAACCTCGCGGCCGCCAGCCACGCCCATCACGATGCGGCCCTGCAGCACATAGACGAAGCCGTGGGCATCGTGCCGGTGTACGGGATCGGCGCCGCCGGGTGGGTATTGCACCGTCAGGATCAGTGCTTCCTTGCCCGGCTGTTCCGGCAACGGACGGGTCATGACCTCGCGCACGATGGGCTCGGGCGCGGTGGGCGGCGGCGTGGCGGCGATGCTGGTCAACGGCAGCAGGGCCAGCAGCGCCAGGGAACAGAGAGAACGCATGGCAGGTCTCCAGCAGGAAAGTGTGCAGTCGACGCTCAGGCCAGACCGGCCTTGTCCAGGCCAAAGGCCTGGTCCAGCGAGCCGGGTTGCGTACGGAAGGCGACGTTGGCGCGGTTCCAGGCGTTGATCGCCATCACCGCGTAGGTCAGATCGACGATTTCCTGTTCGGACAGCTGACTACGCACGCGCTCATACACGTCGTCCGCAACCCCCTGCGCAGGCAGGTGGGTAAGTGCGTCGGTCCACGCCAGGCAGGCACGTTCGCGCGCACTGAACAGGTTCGATTCACGCCACGCCGCGACATGGTGCAGGCGCAGTGCGCGCTCGCCACGGATCGTCGCTTCCTTCACGTGCATGTCCAGGCAGAACCCGCAGCCGTTGAGCTGCGAGGCGCGGATGTTGACCAGGTCGATGATGGCCGCTTCGATCGAACTGTTGTGCACGGCATGGGAGAAGGTGCCGAGCTTCCTGAAGAGTTCGGGCGACTGTGCGGCGTAGTCCAGGCGTTGGCTCATGACGGTGTTCCGATGGGAGTTGAGGGACGCAGCGAGGCTAGGCCCGCTGCATGCGGGGCGGTAGGCGAGGGCAGGGCTGCACGGTGTTGCTCGAAAAACACCAATGGCCTGTCACAGCGGCGGATGCTCGCCCGTCTGCCGGGCATGGACACCTCATCCGCCCCGAACCGCGCAGCAGCCTGCCCCGCCAGCGAGCGGGTCTGGCAGGCCTTCCTTGCCGCATTGCACGAACTGCCACCGGACATGCGGGCCGTGCTGTTGCTGCATGACGTGCTGGGCGCGGGCTTTGAAGACATCGCGCCGCTGCTGGGGCTGGATCTGCCGGCATACCGCCAGCGACTGGCCCGTGCACGCGCCCACCTGCTTGCCCGACGCGACTTCCAGGAGCCCGGAACACCATGAATGTCATGCCGCAGTCCTGCTTGGCCAGCGACGGCCGCGATTCCCTCACGGCGTCCTTTTCCGCCAGCTATGCCGGGGTCCTGGCATTCATCGCGGTAGCCGCCGAAGGCAGCTTCGCCCGCGCCGGTGATCGCCTCGGCATCGGTCGTTCGGCCGTCAGCCGCAGCGTGCAGAAGCTGGAGGGACAACTGGGCGTGCGCCTGTTCCTGCGCACCACGCGCTCGACAACACTCACCCGCGAAGGCGAGCTGTTCCTGGAGGGCTGCAGCCCGGGCGTTGCCAGCATCCTGCAGGCGCTGGACGAAATGCGCGACCTGCGCGAGGGACCGCCGCGCGGGCATCTGCGGATCAGTGCGACCCATGGCTTCGGACGCCGGGTGATCGCGCCGCTGCTGTCTGCGTTCCGCGCGGAGTATCCAGAGGTCTCTGTGGAGCTGCTGCTGGACGAGCAGGCACCGGACCTGGCCGCCGATCGCATCGATGTGGCGTTCCGCGATGGCGTGCTGGAAGACAGCCAGGTGATCGCAAAGCAGCTGGTGCCGATGCAGCTGGTGGTCTGTGCATCGCCCGCGTATGTGCAGGCACATGGCCTGGCAGACACCATCGAAGTGTTGTCCAGCCATGCCTGTATCGGTCGACGCCTTCCCGGTGGGCGCCTGCAGCGCTGGGACTTCCGTGTGGACGGCCAGGATGTGAATCTGCAGCCGCCGGCGGAGGTGGTGTTCAATGATGCCGATCTTGTCCTGCAGGCAGTGATCGACGGATTGGGGATCGCCCAGCTGCCCAGCTACCAGGTAAGTGATGCGTTGCGCACAGGCGCTGTAGTGACCTGCCTGGACCGCTACGCGCCGCACGATCGTGGCCATTACCTGTGCTATCTCAGCCGACGCCAGCTGCCCAAGCGGATCCGCGCGTTCATCGATTTCAGCACCCAGCGCATACGCGCGCTGGATCTGGATGTTTTCTCGCACTGGGAAGCGCGGCAGCAGGCGGCAGCGCAGCGCGATGCGGCCCCGGCCTGGGCATGACCACATTGGTGCCGATGCGGCAACAGTGCGTGGCCCGCTGCGGATCTACTGCGCCGGCCAATGCGTTTCTAGCATGCAGCCACATCCGAACTTTCCACGTTCCAGGAGACCTGTCATGAAGATCCTCGTCATCGGTGGCACCGGCCGCATCGGCAGCAAGGTGGTCGATCGCCTGCATGCGGCCGGCCACGACGTCGTCGTCGCTGCACCCTCCACCGGTATCGATGTGCTGAGCGGCGAGGGCCTGGCCGCTGCGATGGCGGGCACCGAGGTAGTGGTCGACCTGGCCAACTCGCCCTCGTTCGAAGATGCGGCGGTGCTGTCGTTCTTCGTGACTGCCGGCCACAACATCCTGGCGGCCGCGGCGCAGGCAGGCGTACGCCATCATGTCGCGCTGTCGGTGGTGGGTACCGACAAGCTGGCGGCCAGCGGCTATTTCCGCGGCAAGATCGCCCAGGAACGCCTGATCCGCGATTCGGGCCTGGCGTTCACGATCATCCACTCGACGCAGTTCTTCGAGTTCCTGCCGGGCATCATCCAGGCAGCCGGTGACGGCCAGACCCTGCAGCTGCCGACCGCCGCAGTGCAGCCGATCGCCGCCGAGGATGTGGCCGATGCGGTTGCGCGCATCGCGCAGCAGGCACCAGCCAATGGCGTGGTGGAGATCGCCGGCCCGGAACGCGAATCGATGGCGGTGCTGGCGCAGCGCTTCCTGCAGGCAACCGGTGACGCGCGTGAAGTGGTTGGCGATGCCCAGGCGCGCTACTTCGGTGCGCAGCTGCAGCAGGACACGCTGGTGCCGGTGGGCCAGGCATGGCTCGGCACGATCGGCTTCGAACGCTGGTTGCAGCAGTCCGGGCTGGCACAGGGCCAGCCGGCCTGATCGGCGGTGGACGCTCCCAGCGGGAACCTGCGATGACCGGGCTGAAACCACCTCCGCACACGGTGCTCGACAAGTACCACGGTGATGAGGTGCGCCCGCTGTACACCGGAAGGGTGCGGGTCAGTGGTGGCGTGGCACAGCATGGCCGCGCGTCGGGCGTGGTGCGGTCCGATGATGGTGCGCTGTCAGTGGACCTGCGGTTGCCTGCTGAGCTGGGTGGACCCGGTGGCGGTACCAATCCCGAGCAGTTGCTGGCGGCGGGCTACGCCGGCTGCTTCCACGGTGCGATGGTGCTGGTGGCTGCGCGTGCGGGGATGGAACTGGTCGAGCCGAGCATCGAGGTAGCGGTGACGTTCGCGCGAGATCCCGTGGACGGCCTGTACCTGCTGTCGGCCGAGATCATGGTGTGCCTGCCTGGCATGGACCCGATACGTGCAGCCGAACTGGTGCGCAACACCGAGCGGGTCTGTCCGTACGCGAAGATGTTCCATCGGGGCATCAGCCACGTGGTGCGGGTAGCGGTGGACTAGACATGCGGTGCGGATGATCGGGCAGGTCATTGCCAGGATTCAGATGCGGTGAAGACACCGCGTCGCCCGCGTGAGCGGGTGGGGCGCCGTTGGGCAGCATGATCACCGCATCAATCGATGCTCACCCGCGAACCACACCCGGTCGGCCAGTCTGGGCTCGCAGGCAACGGATTCCACTGTTGCCCTTTTTCCCCCAGAGGAGACTACACATGAGCACCCAGTCCACCATCGAGCATCGCCTCAACGACCTGATCGAGATCGCACGTGATGGCAAGTCCTTCTACGAGGAAGCCGCAACCAAGGTGAAGGATGCCGAGCTGTCGGCATTGTTCGTCCGCATCGCCGGCGTGAAGGGCCGCATCGTGTCCTCGCTGAGCAGTTCGGTGGCCGCTACCGGCGGCAAGCCGGCCGAGCACGGCACCATGGTCGGTTCCATGCAGCAGTTCTACGGCAAGGTGCGAGCGGCCTTCGGTGACACCAACTACGGTTACGTGGCCGAACTTGAAGAGTCCGAGGATCGCCTGCTTGGCGCGTTCAAGGATGTGCTGAAGGACAACGACCTGCCGCCGGCGGTGCGCCAGGAAGTGACCCAGTGGCTGCCGGAAGTGCAGGAATGCCACTCGGTCATGCGCGACCGCAAGCATGCGATGAAGGCTGCCTGATCGCATCCGGCGATCGTCCCCCCACATCGCCGCGACCAGGGCAGCCCAGTGCTGCCCTGGTCGTTTCTGCGTCTGCCATCTGCGATCAGGCGCGTGGTCTGAGCAGGACAACGGCCAGGCTGGCCAGCGTCGCTGCTGCGGCCGCAGTCCACAGGGACGCGGCAAAGCCCTGGCTGAAGATCGCCCGCGCCAGATCAACCTGGGCTCCTCGGGTCAGTGCACCGGTGGCGATGGTGTCGGCCAGACGCATGACTTCATCTGCAGGAACGCGTGCTGAGAGTCCGGCGCGGATGCCGACGGTCAGGGCGCTGGAGAGGACCGTGAAGCCGAGCAGGATGCCGACGAAGCGCGTCGTCGCACTGATGCCCGAGGCCATGCCTGCGCGGTCGCGGGGCGCCGAACCGATGATCGCCTTGGATGTTTCGCCGTTGAGGATGCCACCGCCTGCGCCGATGATGACCATCGCCAGCAGCGCCACCGTCGGCTGGTTGTGCCATGCACCGACACCGGCCAGCGCATTGCCGGCGGCAGTGATGGACAGGCCGATGGCCAGCACCATCCCGCTCGACAACCGTCTGCCCAGGCGCCTGCCCACGCTGGGGAACAGCAGCATCGCCGCAGCGAACGGCAGCATGCCGGCGCCCGTGGCCAGCGCACTCAGGCCGACGCCGTTCTGCAGGTACTGCGGCAGCATCGAGGCCATCACCTGCGCGCTGACCGCGTAGCCGATCATGGCGATCAGGGCACCGACAAAGCGCGGGCTGGCAAGCAGCCGCAGGTCGACCATCGGATGCCGACGCGTGAGCTCGATGCAGGTGAACAGCGCGGCCATCGCGATGCCCAGGCCCAGGCCGGCCAGGGCCACCGCCGATGTCCATCCCTGCGCGAGTCCTTCCACGAGGAAGAACACGATGCCGAAGATCGCCATGCTGAAGGTGATGATGCCGGGCGGATCGAGCGGGCGTACCACCGTGTCGGCAGTGTCGGGAACCCAGCGGATCGCACCATAGGCCAGGAAGGCGAGGAAGGGCAGGATCGCGATGAACACCGAGCGCCATCCCCACAGCGAGGACAACAGCCCACCGATAAGCGGCGAGAGCACCATCATCATGCCCATTGCCGTGCCCCAGAAGGCCCAGGCATCGTCGCGTTGCTTGCCCTCGTGGAATTCGTGGCCGATCACCGACAGTGATGGGGCCAGCAGGAAAGCGGCACCCACGCCCTGCAACGCTCGGGCCACATACAGCGCACTGGCCGTGGGGGCCAGCGCGCAGGTCAGCGATGAGAGGGCGAACAGTGCGATGCCGATCAGCAGCACGCGCCTGCGGCCATGACGATCGGCGATGGCACCGGCGGGCAGAAGCAGCGAGGTGAAGGTGAGGATGTAGCAGCTGATCACCCATTCGATGTCGGCGAAGTCAGCCTGCAGATCCCGCGCGATGGTCGGCAGGGCGACGGCCACGGCGTTGGTTTCCAGCACCGTCATCGTGCAGCCGAGCGAGGCGATGATCAGGATCCAGTTGGGTGGTCTGCGGCGGGGGAAGAGATACACCGGGCACTCGGGTGGGGAAGGAAGAAGGCCCATTCAAGCAACTTCGACTGTTTGTTTCATTGCCGATGTTCTTCAAGTACGTTAGGCAAAAGCTAACGAACCGGCACGCATGGACCGTCGACATCTGCAGTACTACGTCGCACTGGCCGAGGAGCTGCATTTCGGGCGCGCCGCGCTGCGCCTGGGCATCGCCACGCCGACGCTGAGCGTTCAGATCCAGCAGATCGAGCGTCGCCTGGGCACCCCCTTGTTTGATCGCAGTAGGCGCGAGGTCACGCTGACCTCTGCCGGTGCGATCTTCCTGGCCGAAGCACGCAACGTGCTGCGCCAGTTCGAGCAGGCAGAGGCCGTGGGCCGCCGCGCCGGTCGCGGGGAAATCGGCAGGATCGAGATCGGCTACGTAGGTTCGGCGGTCCATGCCGGCGCGCTGCAGGAGCAGTTGCAGCGTTTCCGCAGCGCCTCGCCCGATGTGGAGCTGAAGGTCGGCGAATGGCCGATGGCCGACCTGCCGGACCTGCTGCTGGACGGTCGCATCGATGTGGTGTTCTGCCGGCTTCCGATCGAGGTGCCCGATGCGCTCGGTTCGCACATCCTGATCGAAGATCAGTTCTGCGTGGCGTTGCCGGCATCGCATGCGCTGGCCCACGCGGGGGGGCCGGTGCAGCCGGCGCTGCTGGCGAACGAGGCGTTCATCATGCCGGAGCAGCCCGCCGGCACGCTGGAAGTCGCCCGCCGTGGCGGATTCGTGCCGGACATCCGCTCCCGTCCCGGTCATCTTGTCGCGGTGCTCGCGCAGGTCTCGGTGGGCGATGGCGCCGTGGCGATCGTGCCGTCGGTGCTGCAGCGGACGCTGCTGCTGCCAGGCGTGGTGTATCTGCCGATCGCCGGGCCGGTCATCGCCTCGACCATCGCTGCGCTGTACCGTGAACAGGAAACATCGCCAGCGGTCCGCCGGCTCATCGAGCAGGTGCGGCGTACCCCCTCCCGGCGCATCGACATGCTGCCCTTGTCCTGAGGCCTTGGCGGACGACGTTGCCGGACTGCCCCGCAATGGCCTTGCTACACTGGCCGCACTCGATCTTCCACCGGATCATCAGATGAACGGGAACGGTCCGCAGACAGTCCGCTGAGCCGCAACAACGGTACGCACGTTGTTGCGGTGATCTTGTCCTGCGATCTCCACGCACTGGGTTGATCACCGCCGGATTCCCTCCTGAGCGGATGTTTCCCCATGTCTGATCGAAAAGCCCTTCGCTGGGCCCATTCCCTGCCGGGCGCCATCGCATTGATGGCTCCCTTTGACCTCCTGGCTTCGCTGGCCATGGATATCTACCTGCCGGTCGTATCGGCCATGCCGCAGGCACTCGGCACGTCGCCCGCCCTCATCCAGTTGACGCTGAGCCTGTACATGCTCGTGCTGGGGCTGGGCCAGCTGATCTTCGGCCCGCTGTCGGACCGGATCGGGCGACGGCCGGTGCTGCTGATGGGCGCGCTGTTGTTCACGCTGGCGTCGTTCGCGCTGGCCGCGTGCAGTGGTGGTGCGGCATTCCTTGCGTGGCGCGGCGTGCAGGCGATTGGGGCGTCGGCCGCGCTGGTGGCCACCTTCGCCACGGTGCGCGACGTGTATGCCGATACGGCCGAGGGCGCCACGCTCTATGGCTTGTTTTCCTCGATGTTGGCGTTCGTGCCAGCGCTCGGTCCGATCCTCGGCGCATTGATCGCCTATACGCTGGGCTGGCGGGCCATTTTCATCGCACTGGGTGTGCTGGGACTGCTGGCGGGTGTACGCGCATGCCGCGGATGGCAGGAGACACGGCCACCGCAGCATGTCCACGCATCGCCAGCCTTCGCGCGCATCCTCGGCAATGCCGGCTTCTGGGTTCATGCATTGGGATTCAGTGCGGCGATGGGCACGTTCTTCGTGTTTTTCTCGATCGCCCCGCGGGTGCTGATGGGGAGGGCCGGCTATTCGGCGATGGGCTTCAGCCTGGCCTTCGCGACGGTGGCACTGGTGATGATCGTCACCTCGCGCTTCGCTGCTCGATTCATCGGGCGATGGGGCATTGGTGGCAGTTTCCAGCGTGGGCTGATGGTGATGATCGGCGGCGCGCTGGTCATGGCGATGACGGCGATGCTGCCGCCATCCTTTGCCAGTGTCGTGTTGCCGATGTGGCTGGTGGCCACCGGCATCGTGATAGTGGCTGCGGTGGCGGCCAACGGTGCGCTGCGCGATTTTGCCGATGCCTCCGGCACGGCAGTGGCGCTGTACTACGCCGTGCAGAGCCTGATCGTGGCAACGCTTGGCACGCTCGCGACGCTGCTGCTGCCGGGCGATACGGTCTGGCCGCTGGTGGCCTTTGGGCTGCTGCTGCCGTCGCTGAGCCTGGGTGGCCTGGTGATGCTGAGGCGGTGAACTGTGCAATCAGCATCAGAAAGACAAACTGCTGGCGTGATACGTTCCCGCGTCGGGCAATTGAACAGTGGCTGCCCGGATCGGTTCCGTCTCCATGCTGTCCTTCCGTTCGGTCACCCAGGTCGCTTCATGACACCAACCTCCCGCAAGTCCTTCCGCAAGCCCCAGATCGCCATCCTGGGGAGTGCCGATCCTGGCTCACCGGCGTTCGACCTCGCTGCACAGGCGGGCAGGTTCCTCGCCGAAAATGGAATCACCCTGGTCAGCGGCTGTGGCAGCCCAGCCACGCGGGTGGCAGCCGAGCATGCAGTCGCAGCCGGCGGCACGGTGCTGAGCGTGATTCCGGAAGGCAGCATGCCCGCAGCAGACTGGCCGGCAACGGTGGTGGTGCCATGCGGCATGGGCGATGCCCGCAACCTGATCATGGCCTTGGCCGGCGATGCCTGCATTGTCATCGGCGGGCGCGCGGGCACGATTTCCGAAGTGTGTCTGGCCTGGCTGCACAAGCGGCCTTTGCTGCCGCTGGTGGGCGCGGGTGGCTGGTCGGAGGGGCTTCCGGGCAACCCTCCCGATGAGCGCGAGAACTCGCCGATACTGCCGTGGCATGACCTCGCGGAGCTGCGCGCGCAGCTGCGTGATCTGCAATTGCTGGCAGGCTGAACCGGCGCCTTCACTTCCTATCCCGCACGCACGGCTACGGTGATGCAGCCTGGAATCACCAGGCCTATCAGGGAGTGATATCGATGCGAGCCATCAGGAAAGTGATCGTTGCTGCAGTGTTTGCACTTGCGTGTACCGGTTCGGTGGCGGTGGCCGGTCCGGTCCAGCCGTGCGACTTCCCGTGCTGGAAGGCCTACCAGGCCTGCGTTTCCAGCGGCGGCGATGCCATGGAGTGCCAGTTCGAATACGATCGCTGTGTCATGGACAGGTGCGGCGCCGTCTGAGGCCTGCATACCGTTCGCAATGGGGGGCCCGATCCAGGGGCCCCCTTTTCCACCTGGCCGCAGGCACGAAGTCCGCGGTCCTGATCGTCTGGAGCCGCAACATGGCCGTCAAACGTGTCGTCGCCAACATCGCCAGCGCCGATCCTGCGCAGGCGGCCGCGTTCTACGGCGACATCCTCGGCATGGACATCGTGATGGACCACGGCTGGATCGTCACCTACGGTGGGCAGGGCGCTGCGCTGGCACAGCTCAGCGTTGCCAGCGAGGGCGGATCGGGTACGCCGGTGCCGGATCTTTCGATCGAGGTGGATGATCTGGACGCCGTGCTCGAACGCCTGCGACACGCGGACATCGCGCTTGAATATGGCCCGGCCGAAGAGCCATGGGGTGTACGTCGCTTCTACGTGCGCGACCCGTTCGGGCGCCTGTTGAACATCCTCGCCCACACCTAGCCGGGCGCGCACCAGCTCAGCGGCGCCTTCCACTGTGCTGACAGTGCTGAGTGCTGATCGACGTCGGCCGCACCGCCGGTACGCGGCGCAGTGACCGCAACACGTCAACGTTGTTGACCGCTGTCAGGTTTGTCGGGCATGTCCTGCTGTTGCTGGCGGCTGCTGGCGTGCCGCGCATGGCCGCCTTCACGGCCGATCGTGGCCATGTGTTGGCGGTCCTGGCTGATCGCTTCACCGCCTTTCCGGCCCGCCACCCGGGCCTCGGCCGGGCTGAACTGGTGCGCATTGCCGGATGCGTGGGCGGCACGTCCCCCTTTGGCCGCGATCGCGCGCTGCTTGTCTTCGTCCATCGAGGCAAAGCCACGATTGCTGTTGCCATTGCGTGAGTTGGTCATTACCGGTCTCCGGTGTGAACATGGGGCGCTGCCATCAGTGACGGTCCCATGTTGCACAGTGCAGGCTAAAGACAGGTCGAAGTGGGCTGTACGAGGCTCACATGGCCTGCGCACGCGTTTGACAACCGGTTACCGTGCAGGAAGTGCCGGGATCTGCAACCGGTCGTCACGGCAGTCACCCGTGGCGCCCTGGCAAGGGAGAGTCCGAGCCGTCGGCCGGAGGTGGATGGCATGCAGAATGTCATCGTCTGCTATCGCCGACGCCATCGTGCATGCCTAGAATCAAGCCATCCCGGTAGGTCCCGGGCGCTGTCGAGTGAATGGATTCAATGAAGATTCTGTTGACCGGAAGTTCCGGGCGGATAGGGCGGGCGATCTTCGGTGCGCTGGCCGCTGCCAATGAGGTGGTGGGGCTGGATCGCAGTCCGTTCGCCACCACGCGCGTCATTGCCGATGTCACCGATCGCCGGGCGCTGGAACGTGCCGTGCAGGGGGTCGACGCGGTGATCCATACCGCGGCCCTGCACGCCCCGCACGTGGGCCTGGTACCTGACGCGGTGTTCCAGCAGATCAACGTGGAGGCCACCGCGAACCTGCTGCAGCTGGCGCGCGAGGCCGGCGTGCAGCGCTTCGTGCTGACCAGTACCACGGCGTTGTACGGCCATGCCGTGGTGTCCGGCGGCTGCCGTTGGATCGACGAGGACACCGAGCCGCTGCCGCGCACGATCTACCACCGCACCAAGCTGCAGGCTGAGGCGGCTGCCGAAGCGGCGGCCAGCGCAACGTTCACCGTGCGCGTGCTGCGGATGGCACGTTGCTTCCCCGAGCCGCCTGACCGCATGGCGATGTTCCGCCTGCACCGTGGGATCGACGCGCGCGATGTGGCCAGCGCGCATGCCGCGCTGCTGCACGATGACGGCGCCGCCTTCCAGCGTTACCTCGCCTGTGCACCGACGCCCTTCCGGCGCGAGGACTGCCTGCAGCTGGCGGCCGATCCGCGCCAGGTGCTGGCGCGCCGCGCACCGCAGCTGCTGGCCGAGTTCGAGCGCCGTGGCTGGCCACTGCCGCTCAGCATCGATCGGGTCTATGACAGCAGCCGGATGCGTGCAGCGCTGGGCTGGCAGCCACGTTTCGGTCCGGAGGACGTGCTGCAGCAGTACGCCGCGGGCAGCATCGAGGTCCTGCCCCGTGCGGAGTGGATCCGCGACCGCGTCGCCGAATAGCACAGGCGAGCAGCACAGGCCTGGGTCGACGGCCGCAGCTGAGCGGGTTCAGGTTTTGTGCGTGCGGCGAGCCTCAACCTCGCCCGGCCATGGCCGCTAACCCGGTGCGCGCCTTCCCGCGCCGGGTTCCGATCCGGCGGGCAGGCGGCCCGCGCGACGGATCGCGCATCTGCGCGGTGCCCTGGTGGCACCGGTCGACCTGAACTGCCTGCGGATCCTCCCATGTCTTCTTCCCGTTCCGTCGCTGCCCGTCGCCCCGGCAGCATCGCCCACAAGCTGATGCTGGGCACCGCGGTGATCGCGTTGCTGTGCTTCGGCGCGACCGCGTTCCTGATCTATCACCAGGCCAGTTCGGCGCTGGTGTCGTCCTCGCGGCAGACCATGGCCAGCGAAGCCCGTGCCGAGGCGCGGCAGGTGGCTGCCGACCTGGGCACGGCCTTTGCCAGCAACGATGCGATGGTGGAAACCGTGCTGGCCCAGCGTGCGCGCGGTGATGCCCCTGATCGCGCCAGCCTGGCCAATGTCATCGGCGAGCAGCTGCACGCGCACCCGGAATGGCTGGGCAAGAGCACCATGTGGGAGGCCAATGCCTTCGACGGCAAGGACGCCGAGTTCGTCAACAGCGAGGCGCACGACGCCACCGGCCGCTACATGAGCTACTGGGCCTGGCAGGACGGCAAGCCGCAGCAGTCGACGATGACCGACTACACCGAGACGCCCAGCGGCTCGGGCAACTGGTACATGGTGCCCAGCCGCGACAAGCTGCCGCTGGTCAGCGAACCGTATGCCTACGACATCGGCGGCAAGCAGGTGCTGATGAGCACGCTGAGCACGCCGATCGTCGAGAACGGCACCTTCCTCGGTGTCTTCACCGTCGACTTCTCGCTGGACGCGCTGCAGAAGCACCTGGCCACGCTGACGCCGATGGGCGCCGGCCGCGTCGAACTGCTGTCGCCGAAGGGCGTGGTGCTGGCCTCGGCCGATGCTGCCGAGATCGGCAAGCCGCGTACCGATGCCGCCACCCTCGGCATGCTGGCGCAGATCGCCGCCGACAAGACCTACGAAGCGTTCGAGCCCGACGCTGCCGGCAACGTCCGCCTGTACGTGCCGCTGCAGGTGGGTGACGCGCCGCAGCGTTTCGCGCTGGGTGTGGTGGTGCCGCATGCGGTGATCATCGCGCAGGCCCGCGAGCTGCTGTGGATCATCCTGCTGGTGGGTGTGGTGGCTGCGCTGGTGCTCAGTGGTGGTGTCTACCTGCTGCTGCAGCGCCTGGCCGTGCGACCGCTGGCGCAGGCCGTGCGCATCGCCGGCGACGTGGCTGCGGGCAAGCTGGATACCGCCATGCCGGCGCTGGGCAACGACGAAGTGGGCCGCCTGCTGGACGCCATGCAGGGCATGCGTGGCCAGCTGCAGGCAGTGATGGCCGCACAGGCGGAGATGGCGCGCCGCCATGATGCCGGTGAAATCAGCTACCGCATGGATGCCTCGGTGTTCCCGGGCGAATATGGCCGCATGGTGGCCGACAGCAACCAGCTGGTGGCCGACAGCAATGCGGTCACCCAACGCCTGGTCGAGGTGATGCAGCGCTACGCGGTGGGTGACCTGAGCGTGGACATGGAGGCACTGCCGGGCGAAAAGGCGATATTCACCGCTGCCATGGCAACCACCAAGACCAACCTGGCGGCGATCAACGAGCAGATCCAGCAGCTGGCCGCTGCGGCGGCGGCAGGTGATTTCGCCGTGCGTGGCGATGCCCAGCGCTTCGAGCATGACTTCCGCCGCATGGTGGAAACGCTCAACACCATGATGCAGGTCAGCGACCAGAACCTGGCTGCGCTGTCGACGCTGCTGCGCGCCATCGCCGCCGGTGACCTGAGTACACGGATGGAGGGTGACTTCCACGGCGTGTTCGCGGTGATGCGCGACGATGCCAACAGCACCGTGCAGCAGTTGACCCAGATCGTCGGCCAGATCCAGCAGTCTGCGGCCAGCATCCGCCTGGCCGCAGGCGAGATCGCGTCGGGCAACAGCGACCTGTCACGCCGTACCGAGCAGCAGGCGGCCAACCTGGAAGAGACCGCCGCGTCGATGGAGGAACTGACCTCCACCGTGCGCCAGAACGCCGATCATGCCCTGCAGGCCAACAAGCTGGCGGCCTCGGCCGCAGGCGTTGCCAGCGAAGGCGGGCAGGTGGTCAGCCAGGTGGTGCAGACCATGGAGCAGATCGAGACCTCTTCGCAGCGCATCGCCGAGATCATCTCGGTGATCGACGGCATCGCTTTCCAGACCAACATCCTGGCCCTGAACGCAGCGGTGGAAGCGGCGCGCGCCGGTGAACAGGGCCGTGGCTTTGCGGTGGTCGCCAGCGAAGTGCGCGCGCTGGCACAGCGCTCGGCGGGCGCGGCCAAGGAGATCAAGGAGCTGATCGACGCTTCGGTCGGCCATGTCGGCGCCGGCGCGCAGCTGGTGCACGGTGCGGGCCGCACGATGCAGGAGATCGTCGGCCAGGTCGGCCGGGTCAACGAGATCATGGCCGAGATTTCGGCCGCCTCGCGCGAGCAGTCGGCCGGTATCGAGCAGGTCAACCAGACCGTGGTGCAGATGGACGAGACTACCCAGCAGAATGCTGCGCTGGTGGAAGAAGCCACCGCTGCGGCGCGGGCGATGGAAGAACAGGCCGAGCAGCTGGCGGTGGCCGTGTCCCGCTTCCGCCTGCAGGCCGACACCCGACCGGCTGCCGCGTTGCGCGCCGCCTGAGCCGGGGCATGAACGACGACGCCCGGCCAAGGCCGGGCGTCGATGTGCCACTGCGCATGCGGTGCGCTGGGCTTAGAACATGCCTTCGAAGGGGTTCCAGCTGGTGTTGCCCTTCACCTGTTCCAGGTAGTAGCTGTAGTTGGTGCTCGAGGCGACCAGGAAGTTCATTGCAATGAACAGTGCGCGGGCCACGATGTCCGGCAGCACCAGGCTGACCGCGATCAGCACGATGTTGATGCCGATCACCACCAGCGCCTTGCGCCACATGCCCAGGATGAACAGATAGATCGCGCCGAAGAAGAAGGCGAAGAAGTTCAGGTTGATCTTCAGGCGGTCGCCGAAGGACAGCGCCTTCCAGGCCTGCTTGAAGCCGGGCTCCTTGGGAGCGCCGTGCTGCTGGAAGAAGTTGAAGCGGAACTGCCACTTCGGGCTGAAGCGGGTCAGGTCAACGGTGTTCATGTATAGGGACTTCCCTGTTAGGAAAACGTTTTCATGATAAGTGAGTCACATTCAGCAAACCAGCTTGGAGCGTCAAAAATGTGACGTTCCTACGGCAAAGGGCTTGCGTCCCGGTGCCGCACCGTCACCCATCCGCCTTGTTTTTAGGATAGGGTGCGCAGTTCCGCTGCTACCCCGGCTGTTTGCGGGTAGCAGCGGTATGTCCATGGAGGTTGCATGACCACACCAGCTACACCGGAAAACGCACCCGGACCGGTGCTCCTGCCGACACCCGAAGTGGTGCAGGCACAACAACTGCTCGCCCGCCAGCAACTGGCGGTGGCGATGGACCGTGCACGCATCGCGGCCAGCCGCGACGCTGCGCCGGCGGTTCTGGAAAACGACTGAGCCTGGGAAACCAGCCGCGATCGCGCTGGCCTGCTGCCAGCGCGATCGCAGTGCGCATCAGAAGCGCGCGGTCATGCTGAGGAAGTAGCTGCGGCCGGCGACGAAGTAGTCGGTAGAGCCGTCGGCGTACAGCTTCTTGTCGGCCAGGTTGCTGACGCCGCCACGCAGGGTCAGCACCTCATTGACGTTCCATGCAGCGGTCAGGTCATACAGCGTATAGGCCTTCAGGAAGGTATTGACCACGCCGGTCTGCTTGCCGGTGTACTGCGCCGACAGGCTGCTGGAGAACGTGGTGTTCGGGGTCCAGTCCAGCGACGAATAGCCTGAGAACTCCGGGGTGTCGATCAGGTTGCGGCCGGTGGTCAGGTTCTTGGCTTCCTTCATCCAGGTCGCCGACGTGCGCCAGCGCCAGTGATCGCCGAAGCGGAAGTTGAGGTTGCCTTCCATGCCGCTGGTGCGCGCGCGCTGCACGTTGCTCATGCGCGTCCACCAGTAGCCGTTGAAGAAGCCCAGCGCTTCATACTCGATCTTGTTCCTGAAGTCGGTATGGAAGTAGGTCAGGCCGGCGTCGACCAGGTCGTTGTCGAAGCTGATGCCGATCTCGCGGTTGGTGCTGGTTTCCGGGTCCAGGTCCGGGTTGCCGGCCATGTAGCAACCGCCGCGGGTATAGCCCAGCGGGTACAGCGAGGTGCAGCCGCGGCCACCGGACTGGGTCGCCGCGCTGGGCGAATTCTCGGTCAGGCTCGGGGCGCGGAAGCCCTTGGACACGCCGCCACGGATCGTCCACTGCTCGCTCGGGTGCCAGACCAGGTAGGCACGCGGACTGACATGGCTGCCGAACTGTTCATGGTGGTCCAGGCGCGCGCCCAGGGTCAGTGCCAGGGTACGGTGCAGCTTCAGCTCGTCTTCGACGAACAGCGCCCAGGTGTCCACTTCCAGGGTGGAGCCGACCACCGGGTTGCCGGCATAGTCCACCGGCGCCTGGCCGATGGTGTCGGTGTTGGTCAACTCCTGGCGCTTCCACTGGCCGCCCACCGCGAACTGGTGGTCCACGCCCAGGGTAAAGGGCGTGCTCAGGCTGCCTTCGATGATCGTATCGGTTGCCTCGGAGCGACCGGTGGCGCCGATGTCGTTCTTGTACTCGGTCCAGTACGCGCTGAGCTTGGAAGTACCGAAATCCCACTTGCCGTCGTGGTTCAGCGCCAGCGAACTGCGCTTGAGCTCACTGGCACCCCAGGCGCCTTCGTCCTGCTTTTCCAGCGCCTGGGCGATGAAGGCCTGCTGCACACCGTGGCCAGCTTCCAGTGACACTTCCTGTGCCTCGCTCAGCTTCCACTGCAGCAGCGCGTCGATGTTGCGGTCCTTCTCGCCGGCGTAGGCGTTGCCATACACGCCGCCGTTGGAGCGGTCCGAGTCGCGGCGCATGCTGTTGGCACCGATGCGCAGGCCGAAGCGCTCGCCCAGCGGGCCGGAGAAGGTCGCGCCGATCTGCTGGGTGTCGCCACGGTCGCCATCCTGCGGCCGGGTGTAGCTGTGGGTGGCGCTGCCGTTCCAGCTGTCACCGATGCGCTTGGTGATGATGTTGATCACCCCGCCCATCGCGTCCGAGCCATACAGCGAGGACATCGGGCCACGCACCACTTCGATGCGTTCGATCTGGTCGGGGGAAATCCAGTTCAGGTCCTGGCGGCCCAGGTCAGGGCGATAGTTCGTCGAGGCCGAGCTGCCCATGCGCTTGCCGTCCACCAGCACCAGCGTGTAGTTGGACGGCATGCCGCGCAGCTTGATCTTGGACTGCTCACCGGCGGCGCTGAGCCCACCGGTCACGCCCGGAATACGGCTGAGCAGGGTAGCCAGGTCGTGCACCGGCTGGCGTTCGATGTCTTCGCGGCTGATCACGCTGATGCTGGCCGGGGCATCCTTGATCCACTGCTGGTTGCCCGAGGCGGTAACCACCACGGTATCCAGGTCCTTCGTCGAGGCATCGGCGCTGGCTTCAGCGGCGGCGAGGGCAGGCAGGGCCAGCAGGCAGGCGGCGGCCAGGGCGCTGGCCAGGCGGGTGCGCGACAGGCGCGCGGAACGGAGAGGGGACATGACGGCTTCCAAGGGAGAGGAGAGACCCGGTGGAAGCAGCAGGCGCACGCAGACAGCAGGCAGCCACCCCTTCCCTGGGTCGTCGGGCGCGCGGAGGGTCCGGCGCAGCTGGGTGGGTCCGGTGCGCGAAGCGCGGTGACCTGCCTGGTTAACGGAATGATAACCGTTCTCGTTTGTTACGATCCAGTACCTCCCGGAATGAATCGACATTCCCCGGCCGCGCGCGACGGTTCGCCTGCTGATTGCTGAATGGGGAGATTTCCCGGCGTAGACCTTCGCACCCGGCTTACATTCGGGGCCATAGACTGGGCCGCATTTTTCGATTCCGCCCCGTTGGAGATCGTGTGGGTTCTGGTAGTGACAGACAGCGACTGCGCGGCATGACGCCGTGGCAGACAGGACAAGTGCGGACGCCGGGAATGCGGGCCAGGAACCTTGGTGCATGCAGCCTGGCCGGGACGGCTGGTCCTGCGGCCTGCAGGGAGTAGGCGGCCATGGGGAGTGAAACCATCGACACGGAACCGGTCACGGCCGGTCCCGACGCGGGCTGGGCCCTGCTGCCGGCCGAAGCACCGCTGGTGATGCCCGAACAGACGCTGCGGCAAGGCTCGCTGAAGGTCCGGCGCCATCGCACCTCGCCACGCATGATCGGCCTGCGTCGCCTGTACATCCTCGGCGGCACCGTGGCGATGACCGCCGTGGCCACCCGGATGATGTGGCGGGTGCTGTCCGGCAATGGCATCAGCGTGCTGGAGGCCTGCCTGCTGGTGCTGTTCGTCGGCCTGTTCGCCTGGATCGCGCTGTCCTTTGCCAGTGCGGTGGCCGGCTTCCTGACGGCCGTGTTCGACCGGGGCTACCGTCTGGGCATCGATCCGGACAAGCCGCTGCCCACCGTGCACAGCCGCACCGCGCTGCTGATGCCCACCTACAACGAAGACCCGCGCCGGCTGCTGGCCGGCCTGCGCGCGATCTACGAATCGGTGGCGGCCACCGGCCAGCTGCAGCGGTTTGATTTCTTCGTGCTCAGCGATACCCGTCGCGAGGACATCGCGCGGGCCGAAGAACAGGTGTTCGCCGAACTGCGCGAGCTGGTGCCCGATGGGCGTGCGCGACTGTTCTATCGCCGCCGTGGCGACAACAGCGCGCGCAAGGCCGGCAACATCGCCGACTGGGTACGCCGTTTCGGCGGTGCCTACCCGCAGATGCTGATCCTGGATGCCGACAGCCTGATGACCGGTGACAGCATCGTGCGCCTGGTCGCCGGCATGGAGCACAACGCCGACGTCGGCCTGATCCAGACCCTGCCGTCGGTGATCGGCGGCCGCACCCTGTTCTCGCGCATGCAGCAGTTCGGCGGGCGCGTGTACGGGCCGGTGATCGCCCGTGGCGTGGCCTGGTGGCACGGTGCCGAAAGCAATTACTGGGGGCACAACGCGATCATCCGCACCCGTGCCTTCGCCGACCACGCTGGCCTGCCGGAGCTGCCGGGGCGCAAGCCGTTCGGCGGCCACGTGCTCAGCCATGATTTCGTGGAAGCGGCGCTGATGCGCCGTGGTGGCTGGGCCGCGCACATGGTGCCCTACCTGGGCGGCAGCTACGAGGAAGGCCCGCCAACGCTGACCGACCTGCTGGTGCGCGACCGCCGCTGGTGCCAGGGCAACCTGCAGCACGGCAAGGTGGTGGGCAGCCGTGGCCTGCACTGGATCAGCCGCGTGCACATGCTGATCGGCATCGGCCATTACTTCACCGCACCGATGTGGGCGATGCTGATGCTGATCGGCATCGCCATCCCGCTGTTCCAGGAAGGCATCGATTTCAACGCCCTGCTGCACCTGTCGCCCAGCGTGTACTGGCGTGCGCAGGATGAAGAACAGGTGGTGCGCCTGTTCGCCGCCACCATGGCGGTGCTGCTGATGCCCAAGGTGCTGGGTTATTTTGCGATGCTGCTCGATCCGGTTGAACGCCGTGGCTGTGGTGGCGCGATCCGGGCGTTCCTGTCGATGCTGGTGGAAACCGTGCTGGCCGCCCTGATGGCGCCGGTGGTGATGTACGTGCAATCGCGCGGGGTGGCCGAAGTGCTGTCCGGCCGCGACTCGGGCTGGGATGCACAGCAGCGCGATGACGGTGGCATCTCGTGGATTTCGCTGGTGCGCGGCTACGGCGGCCTGGGCGTGTTTGGCGCCTTCATGGGCGTGCTGGCGTGGGCGGTGTCGCCGTCGCTGGCGGCCTGGATGGCGCCGGTGGTGATCGGCATGGTGCTGGCGGTACCGGTGGTGGCACTGACCTCGCTGCGCGGGCCGGGCGCCTTCCTGCATCGCCTGGGCCTGCTCGACATTCCCGAAGAGAACATCCCGCCGCCGGTGCTGGTGCGCGCCGCACAGCTGCGCCGGGAAGCGGCCGAGCAACCGCCGCTGTACTGATCGCACCGTGCCAGCGGCATAATGCGGCTCGAACGTACAGGAGCCGCAACATGCTGCAAACGGTGGAACAGGAAACCGGCGCCTCGCCGCAGTGGTCGGTGATCTGGCTGCACGGCCTCGGTGCCGACGGCCATGATTTCGCGCCGATCGTGCCCGAACTGGTGCGTCCGCACTGGCCGGCGCTGCGCTTCGTGTTCCCGCACGCACCGGTGCGGCCGATCACGATCAACAACGGCGTGCCGATGCGTGGCTGGTACGACATCGTCGGCATGGACTTCCGCTCGCGCGCCGACATGACCGGCGTGCAGGAGTCGGTGGTGCAGCTGGATGCGCTGATCGCCCGTGAGATCGAACGCGGTGTCGCCGCTGATCACATCTTCCTGGCTGGCTTCTCGCAGGGCGGGGCGGTGATCCTCAGCGCCGCGCTGGCACGCACTGCGCCCTTGGCCGGACTGATCGCACTGTCGACCTACCTGCCGGAGGCCGAAAGCGCGTCGCGCGTTGATGGTGCGGTGGATGTGCCGGTGTTCATGGCCCACGGCAGCAGTGATCCGGTGATCCCGCAGGCGGTGGCCGCGCACAGCGCCGAGACGTTGCGCACGCTTGGGCTGGACGTGCAGTGGCACAGCTACCCGATGGCCCACCAGGTCTGCGCCGAGGAAATCGACGCGCTGGGCGACTGGCTGCAGGCACGCCTGGGCGTCGCCTGACCCATGGCCGCGAGCGCTGCCACCCCGTGGATGCCGGAACTGTGCCGTTTGCCGCGGTTGGCAGCGATGCTCGGCCTGGCCGAACTGGTGGTGGTGGTGCTGGCGCTGGCGCCCGATGGCAGCCGCCACTGGACGATGGGGGAACTGGCCTCGGCCAGCGGTTTCGCGCTGTGGCTGGCGCTGGCGGTCACCGCCAGCCTGTGCCTGCTGCGGCAGGCGCTGTCGAAGCTGCCGGAACTGCTGGGCGCCGTCGCCGCCGTTGGCCTGGCCGCGCTGATCGCCATCCTGTGCGCGGGCATCATCCACGCCCTGTATGGCGTGCTGGGCGACAACTTCGCGCGCGGCATCGGCTTCTGGCGCTTCACCCTGGGCAGCGCGGCCACCACGGCGCTGATCACCGCGTTGGCGCTGCGCTACTTCTATGTCAGCGACCGCTGGGCGGCGCAGATACAGGCCAATGCCCGCGCGCAGGCCGACGCCCTGCAGGCGCGCATCCGCCCGCACTTCCTGTTCAACAGCATGAACCTGATCGCCAGCCTGCTGCATCGCGACCCGGCGGTGGCCGAGCGTGCCGTGCTCGACCTGTCCGATCTGTTCCGCGCCGCACTGGGTGCAGGCGAGGGCGATTCGACCCTGCGCGATGAGTGCGAACTGGCCGAGCGCTATCTGTCGATTGAATCACTGCGCCTGGGCGACCGCCTGCGGGTGCATTGGCAGCGCGATGAACCCCTGCCCTGGGACCTGCCGATGCCGCGGCTGGTGCTGCAGCCGCTGGTGGAAAACGCGGTGCTGCACGGCATCTCGCGCCTGCCCGAAGGCGGCACCATCGAGCTGCATCTGGCCTGTGTGGGCAGCGAGCTGCAGATCCGCGTACGCAATCCTGCACCGGATCCGCAGGTGCCCGGGCTGGCCCTGGCCCAGGGAGCGGGCCACGCCCAGCACAGCATCGGCCATCGCCTGAGCTGGCGCTTCGGCCGCGCCGCGCGGATGACGGCTGGCTGGAGCGAGGGCTACTATGCCTGCCAGGTGACAGTGCCGATCCAGTGAGGGGACGATCGTGAGGGTAGTCATCGCCGATGACGAACCGCTGGCGCGCGAGCGCCTGCGCAGCCTGTTGGCCGCGCAGGAAGGGGTGGACGTAGTGGCCGAGGCCGGCAACGGCGAGCAGGCCCTGCACGCGTGCGCCGAACTGCAGCCGGACCTGGTGCTGCTGGATATCGCCATGCCCGGCCTGGACGGGCTGGAAGCGGCCCGCCACCTGGCCAGTTTCGAGCCGAGGCCGGCGGTGGTGTTCTGCACCGCCTACGATGCGCACGCGCTGTCGGCGTTCGAGGCAGCGGCCATCGATTACCTGATGAAGCCGGTGCGCGCAGAGCGGCTGGCAGCGGCGATCGCACGCGCCCGCACCTTCCTGGCCGGCCGTGACGGGCAGCCCCAGCACACCGGCGGCCAGGCCCGAAGCATGCTGTGTGCCCGCCTGCGCGGCAGCCTGCGATTGATTCCGCTGGACGATATCCACTATCTGCAGGCCGAGGAAAAGTACGTGGTGGTGCATCACGCGCGTGGCGAGGACCTGATCGAGGAATCGTTGAAGTCGCTGGAGGAAGAGTTCGCCAGCCGCTTCGTGCGCATCCATCGCAACTGCCTGGTGGCGCGCCACGAGCTGGTGGAGCTGCGGCGTGGCAGCGGAGGCCAGGTGCAGGCGGTGCTGCGGCATGGCAAGCAGCCGCTGGAAGTGAGTCGGCGCTGCGTGGCGACGCTGAAGCAGGAATTGCGGCATCTGTAGGTTTTCCGCGCGGCCTGCGGCCGCGACTGCTTCGAAATCAACAGCAACAGCAACAGCAACAGCGGGTTGTCGGCTCTGTGTTGTTGCGTGTTGGGTGAGGCGGGGTGGGGGGGGGGGGGGCCCCCCCAAACCAACCAACGGGGCGCCCAAGCGCCCCACCAAGCGCCCAACCGACCCCCCCCCCCAACCCACCACACCCACCGCAAAAACAACCG
>NZ_JARXWD010000032.1:0-44693 GCF_029892765.1 Stenotrophomonas sp. 1278 | reverse complement strand
CGGGGCAGGTAGCGCGGGACCGTTGGCGCCATGGATGGCGCCATCGAGCCCCCATGGATGGGTTTACGGCGTGTCCCGCACTACCTGCCCCGGCCGCACACACCCCGACGACAATGAACGCGCCGCTTTCCATCAACCACCCTTCTCCCCCGCTGGCTAGAATGAGCGGATGAAAGCACTGCACTCCCTGTTCCTCGCCGCCGCCCTCGCGCCGGCCCTGCTGACCCTGTCCGCACCCGCCCATGCCTGGGGCGCGCAAGGCCACCGCCTGGTCGCCGAAGTCGCCGACAGCCGCCTCAACCCGACCACGCGCGCTGAAGTCGACCGCCTGCTGGCCACCGAACCCGGCGCCACCCTTGCCAGCATCGCGCCCTGGGCCGACCAGCTGCGCGCCAAGGACCCGGGCCTGGGCCGTCGCTCGGCCGGTTGGCACTACGTCAACATCGCCGAAGATGGCTGCTACTACGAGGCGCCGAAGCACTGCAAGAGCGGCAACTGCATCGTCGAAGCGCTGAAGGCGCAGAGCGCGATCCTCGGCGACCGCAGCCTGACCGATGGCGAGCGCCTGCAGGCACTGAAATTCGTCGTGCATCTGGTCGGTGACATCCACCAGCCGATGCACGCCGGCTACGGCCACGACAAGGGCGGCAACGATTTCCAGCTGCAGTTCGGCAACCGCGGTACCAACCTGCACTCGCTGTGGGACAGCGGCATGCTCAATACCCGCAAGGTCGACGATGCCGGTTACCTGCCGGTGCTGCGCGCACTGCCGGCGCCGAAGCTGGCACGCCAGTCCAACCCGCAGCGCGATCCGGTCAGCTGGGCTGAAGCCAGCTGCCGCATTTCGGTGCAACTTGGCGTTTACCCTGCCTCGCGTAAGATCGGCGACGACTACACCACGCGCTACCGGCCGGTGGCCGAAGCGCAGCTGCGACTGGCCGGTGAAAACCTGGCGCAGTTGCTGAACCGCGTGCTCGCCACACGCTGAGGAGTGCCCGATGTCGGTCCAGGTGCAATCGTTCTTCCACCGTGACAGCAACACCTTCAGCTACCTGGTCAGCGACCCGGCCAGCAGCGAGGCCGCGCTGATCGACCCGGTACTGGATTACGACCCGGATACCGACGCCAGCAGCGAATCGCCGGTGCGCGCGATGCTCGATGCCATCGCGCAACAGCAGCTGCACGTGCGCTGGCTGCTGGAAACCCACGCCCATGCCGACCACGTGTCGGCAGGACGTCGGCTCAAGCAACGGTTCCCGGATGCGACGCTGGCCATCGGCGAAGGCATCCGTGCGGTGCAGGCCACGTTTGCACCGCGCTATGGCCTGCAGCTGCCCGAGGAACATGCCGTCTTCGATCACCTGTTCGCTGATGGCGAGACCTTCGCACTGGGTGAACTGCAGGGGCGCATCATCGCCGTACCCGGCCACACCAGCGACAGCATCGCCTATCTGATCGACGATGCGCTGTTCACCGGCGATTCGTTGTTCATGCCCGATGGCGGCACCGCGCGCTGCGATTTTCCCGGCGGCGATGCTGCGCAGCTGTACCGCTCGATCCAGCGCCTGCTGGCCCTGCCCGATGCCACCCGCGTATTCGTCTGCCACGACTACGGCCCGGGCGGACGCGATTTCGCCAACGAAACCACCATTGGTGAACAGCGCGCGCACAATATCCACGTGCATGAAGGCGTGGCCGAGGCGGAGTTCGTCAGCGTGCGTCAGGCGCGTGATGCGACCCTGGCAGAGCCGCAGCTGATGCAGCCAGCGGTGAAGGCCAACATCCAGGGCGGCGCGTAGGGCCCGCACGGTCGCCTCATCGCGCCAGCAATGACACCGCGTCATTTGCCCTGCGTGCGCACCACATGCTGGCCCTTCACGATCTCGAAGGTGAAGGCATACAGCAGGCTCACCGGCACCGGTTCGACGCGCTCGGCGCCTTCGCAGTCGCCACGGTCGCTCGGCACCTTGCCGGGGGCGAAGTGGCAGACCGCGGCGGGCGAATACTTCCACATCGCCACCGCCTCCTGCGCAGCCTGCAACAGCGGCGCATTCTCGCTCGCCGCGCCTGCCGCGCATTCGCTGCGGTCGACCAGCGCCAGGCTTCGCTCGACAGCGCCTTCGGCATCGACCACCACCTGCAGGCAGATCGTGGTCGGCGCCAGCTCGGTGCGCGGGTCACGATCACCGATCTGCGGATCCGGCGCCGCATACAGCTGCGGCATCCGATAGCCTTCGGTCGCTCCCAGCGTGTACGCCTGCACTTGGCCGCTGCCGCCTTTCCCTTCCGCATGCAGGCGCTGATGGCCGACACTCTCATTGCGGGTATCGACGGTGGTCAACCGTTCCTGGGTGGCGCAGCCTGCCAGCATCCCCACTGCCAACAGCAGCGCGATGCGCATCACCTGGCGGTCTCCGTCACGTCGTCGCTCTCATCCATGGCGAAGGTGATCGGAATGCGTACAGCGCCCGCCACCGGCTTGCCGTTCTTCAGCGCCGGGCGATAGGTCCAGCTTCGTGCTGCTGCAATCGATACCGCTTCAAACACGCCCGGATTGGTGGCACTCACTACACGCACATCACTGACAGCACCTTGCGCATCAACGTCGACGCGGAGCACCACCACGCCTGTCTGGCTCTGCTCGAACGCGCTCTTCGGGTAGCTCGGTGGTGGCATCTTGTCGACCCGGATCTCGCGATCCATGACGGCCACGGTTGGGCCGGCCGCCATTGCTCCACCCTGGCTGGCCCACGCCACCGCCCCCACGCCCAGGCACAACCCGACCACCAGCACCTGCCCCGACACCCACGGCAATGCCTTCCGCTTGGACTGCTTCAACATGGCGATACGCTCCTTCAACACAGGCTGGCTGCGCCAGTGGCATACCGCCGGCGCAACCGGATGGACCAGCTGCGCCTTCAGCAGCGTGCTGGCGTAGAGGCCGCGCAGCGCAGGCTGCGGGGCAATGGTGCGGGCGTCGCAGGCCAGTTCCTGGTCACGCAGGAAGCGGCGTGCGGCCCATGGCAGCAGCGGATGGAACCAGAACACCGCGCGCATCAGCAGCAGTCCGCCGTTGGCCCAGTGATCGCCATTGCGACGATGGCTGTGCTCGTGCTGCAGGATCAGCGCCTGCTCCTGTGCAGTGAACTGCTGGTCGAAATCGGGGCCGACCACGATGCGCGGCCGCCACAGGCCCACCAGCGCCGGCAGCCCGGGATCGCCACTGGCCTGCCAGCTGCCATCGGCGCGTGCCTGCAGGCCGCCCATGCCGCGTTCGAAGCGGCGCTGTGCGCGCAGGTCGCGCAACAGGCAGACGCCCGCGCCCAGCGCCCACACCACCAACAGAAGCAAGGGCCATTGCAGCGACGCCGTTGGCAGGCTGTCCACGGCTTCCGGCACGACCTTCAGCGGCAAGGTCGGCACATGCTGCAACAGCGCGACCTGTGGCAGGGGAATCAACAGCGTGGCCAACATCAGGGGCAGCAGCCACCAGCTACGGTAGGCCAGCCCGGCGCCGCCCAATCGCACCAGCAACGGCCGCGTCACCGCCAGCAGGATCACGCCCACCGCCAACCACAAGCTGGCCTGCCACAGTCCGTCGAGCAGCTCATTCATGGTCCAGCTCCTGGATCAGCTTCTTCAGTTCGGCGATGTCCTGTGCGCTGAGCTGGCCGCGTTCGCTGAAGTGCGCGACCAGCGGTGCCACGCGCCCTTCGAAGACACGGCCGATGAAGTCCTGGCTCTGCGCCTCCACCCAGGCCTGGCGTTGCAGCAGCGGCCGGTACAGGTAGCGCCGGCCATCGCGCTCGGCGGCGATCGCGCCCTTGGTCAGCAGGCGGTTGAGCAGGGTCTTGATGGTCGGCTCAGCCCAGTCGCGGTGCGCCAGTGCGGCCACCACCTCGTCGGCGCTGCGCGGTGCCTGCTGCCACAGCACCTCCATCACAACGGCTTCGGCTTCGCTGATCGGGGTCATGGTTTACATCCGTAATCGACTATTTGATTACGCGCGTAATCGAATCAGCTGTCAACCCCTCGACCGGTAATTCATCGCGCCTGCGCCAGCATGGGGGCCTCCACCGCAGGTACCGGCATGAAGCCCTTGCGCAAACGTGATTTCCCGGTCGAGCAGGCCCGGCGCTTCCTCGAGCCCGGCCCCATCGTGCTGGTCAGCACCGCCTGGCAAGGCCAGCGCAACCTGATGACGATGGGCTGGCACATGGTGATGGGCTTCTCGCCCTCGCTGGTGGCCACCTACCTGTGGAACGAGAACCATAGCTTCAGCCTGGCCCGCAGCAGCGGCGAATGCGTGATCAACATCCCGGGCGTGGAGCTGCTGGACACGGTGGTCGATATCGGCAACTGCAGCGGCCGTGACGTGGACAAGTTCGAGCGATTCGGCCTGGATGCGGTGCCAGCGCGGGAGGTGGGGGCACCGCTGGTGGGCCAGTGCCATTCCAGCTTCGAGTGCCGCCTGCATGACGACAGCCAGGTCGAATCGAGCAACCTGTTCATCTGGGAAATCGTGCGCGCCCATGTTGCGCCTCGCCCAAAGCTGCCACGCACGGTGCATTACCGGGGCGATGGGCAGTTCATGGTGTCCGGTGCCGAAGTCTCGCGTCGACGGCGGTTCAAGCCCGACATGCTGTAATGCCAGCACTCCCCCAAGCAGGACCGCCCCGGATGACCGAACACCTCACCGACCTCGACGCCGCCGTTGACTGGCTGTTTGCGCGCGTGGATGGGCCGCTGCGGATCGGTGCGCCGCTGGCGCTGGGTAAACCACACCGCCTGCTCAACGCCCTGTATGCGCGCGTCGAACAGGACCCGTCGCGGCCGCTGCAGCTGTATACCGCGCTGTCACTGAACCCGCCGCAGGCAAAGGGCAACGGCCTGGAAGCGCGTTTCCTGGCGCCGTTCGCGGCCCGCCATTTCGGTGAAGACTTCCCGCGCCTGGCCTACGCCGATGCAATCGCCCGCGACGCGCTGCCGGCACACGTGCAGGTGGAAGAGTTCTACATGCAGTCCGGTGCCCTGCTCGGTTCGCGACAGGCGCAATCCAGCTACACCAGCCTCAACTACACCCTCGCTGCCGACGCGGTAGCGCAGCGCGCGCCGCAGGTGATCGTGCAGAAAGTGGCGATGCGCCCGGACGACCGACGCCTTTCGCTGTCCTGCAACAACGACATCACCCAGGACACGCTGGACGCGATGACCGCACGCGGCCTGCCGCGCCCGCTGCTGGTCGCCGAGATCGATCCGCAGCTGCCCTATCTTGGCGGCACGGCCACGGTGGACGTGTCCTTCTTCGATCTGGTCATCACCCCGCCAGCGCCGTATCCGGTGTTGTTCGGCCTGCCACGGCAACCGGTGGCCGACGCCGACTACGCCATCGGCCTGTATGCCAGCACCCTGGTGCGCGACGGTGGCACCCTGCAGATCGGCATCGGCACCCTGGCCGATGCACTCAGCCACGCATTGGTACTGCGCCACACCGACAACGCACGCTACCGCCGCGTGTTGAACGCGCTGGATCCGCAACTGGCCAGCCATCCGCTGGTACAGGAGATCGGCGGACTGGACCCGTTCGAGATCGGCCTGTACGGCTGCAGCGAAATGCTCAACGAGGGTTTCCGCCGGCTGGTGCAGACCGGTGTGATCAAGCGCAAGGTGCATGACGACCTGGCACTGATGCAGCGCATCGAAAACGGCAGCACGCTGTCCATCGACCATGCCACGTTGGAGGCCGAGGGCGAATACCTGCACGGCGCGTTCTACCTGGGCTCATCCGAATTCTATGAGTGGCTGCGCACCCTGCCCGAGGACGAATGCCGGGCGATCGGCATGCGCCGCATCAGCGAGATCAACCAGCTGTACGGTGGCAACGAAACGCTTGAGCGCCTGCAGCGGCGTCACGCCCGCTTCTTCAATTCCTGCATGATGGCCACCGCGCTGGGCGCGGCGGTATCCGACGCGCTGGAGGATGGCCGTGTGGTCTCCGGCGTGGGCGGCCAGTACAACTTCGTGGCGATGGCGCACGCGCTGCCGGAAGCGCGCAGTGTGCTGATGTTCCGCGCTGCCCGTGATGACCGCGGCCAGCGCGAATCCAACGTGCGCTGGAACTACGGGCACACGACCATTCCGCGCCACCTGCGTGACGTCTATCTCAACGAGTACGGCATCGCCGACGTGCGTGGCCTGACCGACGACGACTGTGTGCACGCGATGGCGGCCATCACCGAAGCGCCGTTCCAGGGCGCCCTGCTGCAGCAGGCCTTTTCGGCACGCAAGCTGGCCGCTACGGCGCAACCTGATGCGCAGCGGCAGCAGCGCAACACACCCCAGGCCCTGGCGGCGGCGCTGGCGCCGTTCCGCAACGATGGCACCCTGCCCGATTACCCGTTGGGCAGCGACTTCACCGAGATCGAACAGGTACTGGTGAAGGCACTGGGCTGGCTGAAAGCCAATACACAGACGCGCGGCAGCAAGCTGCGTACCGTGTGGGACGCGCTGTGGCAGCCTGCAGGTGATGGTGACGCGGTGTATCTGCAGCGGATGGAACTGCAGTCGCCCAAGGACTTCGGCGAACGGCTCAATGCACGGTTGTTGAGGCTGGCCCTGGCGCGCACCGCGTGATCGCGCGGAGGGTAGCGCCGGGCCATGCCCGGCGGACAACGATCAGTGCCAACCAAGGTTGGCACCTACCACAGTAGCGCGGCGCGATATCCTGTACCGATGAACGACGATTCCCGTTTTCTGCAAGATCTGCAACGCCGCCAAGCCGATGGCGAACACCTGCGTTATCTCTGCTTCTGGGGCCACCAGCCGCCGCGCACCGGCGTGTCGGCGTCGTGTTTCAGCCAGTGGTATGACGCAGGTTTCAGCATCGATGGCGTGCACTACCGCACCGCAGAACACTACATGATGGCCGGCAAAGCGCACCTGTTCGCCGACACGAAGATTCTCGACCAGATACTGGCCAGTGCGACGCCGGAGAGCGCCAAGGCACTAGGCCGCAGGATCGAAGACTTTGACGATGCCAAATGGGCGCAGGCGCGCTACGCCCTGGTGGTCGAAGGCAATCGGGCCAAGTTCTCGCAGAATGCGGCGCTGGGTGATTTTCTGCGCGCTACGGCAGACCAGGTTCTGGTGGAAGCCAGCCCGGTGGATTTTATCTGGGGAATCGGCCTGGCCAAGGATCACGCCGACGCACACAACCCGGCGCGGTGGCGCGGATTGAATCTGCTGGGGTTTGCGCTGATGGACGTGCGGGACACGATGTAACGCGCGTCCACGCGTGGCGTGGATCTACGGGCACGGCGGGCGATCCGTTTCGCCCGGAAAAGAAAAGGCCGGCTTTCGCCGGCCTTTTCCCTATTCCATTGCAGCGGGACTTACAGCGCCTTGGCTGCTTCCACCACGTGCGCGGTGGTGATGCCGAAGTGCTGGTACAGCTTGTCGGCCGGGGCCGAGGCACCGAAGGTGTCGATACCGATCACTGCACCGTCCAGGCCGACGAACTGGCGCCAGAAGCCGGTGACGCCAGCTTCGATGGCCACGCGCTTGCGCACGGCGTTCGGCAGCACCGATTCGCGGTAGGCCGCATCCTGGCGCAGGAACACATCGGTGGACGGCATCGAGACCACGCGGGTCTTCAGGCCGGCCGCATCCAGCTGAGCCTTCGCTTCGGTCGCCAGCGAGACTTCCGAACCGGTGGCGATCAGGATCACGTCCGGAGTGCCGGCAGCATCGGCCAGCACGTAACCACCGCGCTCGATCTGTGCGATCTGCTCAGCGTCGCGCGGCTGGTGCGGCAGGTTCTGGCGGCTGAACACCAGGCAGCTCGGGCCGTCCTGGCGGGTGATCGCAGCCTTCCAGCTCACGGCCGACTCGACGGCATCGCACGGGCGCCACACGTCATTGTTCGGGATGTAGCGCAGCGAGGCCAGATGCTCCACCGGCTGGTGGGTCGGGCCGTCTTCGCCCAGGCCGATCGAGTCGTGGGTGTAGACGTGGATGGCGTGGGCCGGGATCAGCGCGCTCATGCGCACGGCATTGCGTGCGTAATCGCTGAACACCAGGAAGGTGGCGTCGAACGGGATGAAACCACCGTGCAGGGCCAGGCCATTGGCGATCGCGGTCATGCCGAACTCGCGCACACCGTAGTACACGTAGTTGGCATTGGCATCGTCGGTGGCGACGGACTTGCTGCCCTTCCACAGGGTCAAGTTGGAGTGCGCCAGATCGGCCGATCCGCCCACGATTTCCGGCAGCAGCGGCGCGAACGCCTCGATGGCCAGCTGCGACGCCTTGCGCGACGCAATGGTCTGGCCTTCGGCGGCAACCTGGGCGATGTAGGCGTCGGCCTTGGCGATGAAGTCGGCCGGCAGATCGCCATGCGAGCGGCGGGTCAGTTCAGCAGCTTCGGCCGGGTACTGCGCAGCGTACTTGTCGAACTGCTGCTCCCACTCGGCCTGGCGCAGGGTGCCGGTACCGCCGGCACGCCAGCCGGCGTAGATCTCTTCGGGAATCTCGAACGGGCCGTAGTTCCAGTCCAGCGCCTTGCGGGTGGCTTCCAGTTCGTCCTTGCCCAGCGGTGCGCCGTGGCTGGATTCCTTGCCGGACTTGTTCGGCGAACCGAAACCAATGGTGGTGCGGCAGCAGATCAGGGTCGGCTTGCCGTCCTGCGACAGGGCCGCTTCGATACCGGCCTTGATGCTCTCCGGATCGTGGCCATCGACGCCACGGACCACGTTCCAGCCATAGGCCTCGAAACGCTCCGGGGTGTTGTCGGTGAACCAGCCTTCGGTGTTGCCGTCGATGGAGATGTGGTTGTCATCCCAGAAGCAGACCAGCTTGTGCAGGCCCCAGGTGCCGGCCAGCGAGGCGGCTTCGTGGGAAATGCCTTCCATCAGGCAGCCATCGCCCATGAACACCCAGGTGCGGTGATCGACGATTTCCAGCTCCGGGCGGTTGAAGCGCTGTGCCAGCAGCTTCTCGGCCAAGGCAAAACCGACGGCGTTGGCGAAACCCTGGCCCAGCGGACCGGTGGTGGTCTCCACGCCCGGGGTCTCGTGACGCTCCGGATGACCAGCGGTGTGGCTGCCCAGCTGGCGGAATGCCTTCAGCTGCTCGATCGGCAGGTCATACCCGCTCAGGTGCAGCAGCGCGTACTGCAGCATCGAGCCGTGGCCGTTGGACAGCACGAAGCGGTCGCGGTTGAACCACTGCGGGTTGTTCGGGTTGTGACGGTGGTAGTCGTTCCAGAGGACTTCGGCGATGTCGGCCATGCCCATGGGCATGCCGGGATGGCCGGACTTTGCGGTTTCAACCGCATCGGCGGCGAGGAAGCGGATGGCGTTGGCCAACTGGCGACGGGTAGGCTGCGTCATGGTTCTGTCGGAATCGGGAGGCGGCCGCGGAACTGCGGGCGGCCTATTGTCCCACAGACGCCCGGCAGGGTCAGGTCGACCAGGGCATTAGTGCCGGCCGTTGGCCGGCAACGTCGTGATCTGCGCTGGATTCCGCATATGAAGAGGGGTCGGAGCCCCTTCCTGCGGAAAGGGATCCGACCCCGATCAGGCATTGCCTGGGTCAGTTGTCCAGACGGGCCGCGGCGGCAGCGGCCTCGGCCGGAGTGTCCGGCGCTTCGCCCTTGGCCACCAGCGTGGTCAGGGCCAGGTCGCCGGTCACGTTCAGCGCGGTGCGGCACATGTCCAGGAAGTGGTTCACGCCCAGGATCAGGCCGATGCCCAGCGGATTGACGCCGACCATCGCACAGATCATCGCCACCACCGGCAGCGAGCCGGACGGCACACCGGCCGTACCGATACCACCGAGGATGCAGACCGCCATCACCATGACCTGCTGGCCGATGCTCAGGTCGACACCGAAGAACTGGGCCAGGAAGATCACCGTCACGCCCTCGAACAGCGCGGTGCCGTTCTGATTGGCGGTGGCGCCCACGGTCAGCACGAAGCGCGACACGCGCTGCGGCAGGCCCATCTGGTCGGCCACGCGCAGCGCGGTCGGCAGGGTGGCGTTGCTGGAGGCGGTGGAGAAGGCCATCACCGTGGCCTCCTGGGTCTGGCGGAAGAACGCCAGCGGTGAACGGCCCGACAGCCACACCGCGGTGCCGTAGGTCACCACCATGTGCAGGCCCAACGCCAGCACCACCACGCCCACATACGCACCCAGGCGGATGATCAGATCGAAACCGAACAGCGCGGCCAGATTGAACATGAAGCAGGCCACTGCATACGGCGCCAGGCGGATGACCAGGTTGATCAGGGTCATCGAGATCTCAAACACGCCTTCGATGGCGCGACGCAGCGGGGCGACCTTGGCCTCGTCGGTCAGCACCATGCCGATGCCGAACATCAGCGCGAAGAACATCAGCGACAGGATCGCGCCATTGTCGGAGGCGGCCTGCAGCACGTTGCTCGGCACGATCGACAGCAGCATGTCCATGCCCTTCGGCGTGCCATGGATGCCAGCAACGATTTCCTTGCTGCGCTCGGCGTTCTCCGACAGCATCAGCGCGGCCACCTGCGGGTCGACGCCGGCACCGGGCTTGAGCAGGTTGACCAGCACCAGGCCGATACCCACCGCGATGCCGGACAGCAGCACGGTGTAGGCCAGCGTCTTCCAGCCGATGCGGCCAAGGGCGCGGATGTCGCCCATCTCCGACACACCCATGATCAGCGCCGAGAAGATCAGCGGCACGATCAGCATGAAGATCAGGTTGAGGAACAGGCCCGACGCCGGGGTGGTGACGTAGTCCATTACCCACTTGGCACCGGTCTGCAGGCCGTCGACGCTGCCGCCCAGGGCATGCACGATCAGTCCCAGGACCAGGCCGATCGCAAAGCCGATGCCCATCTTCCAATGCAGGGGCAACTTCTTCTTGTCGGCAACAGCTGCTGTCATGCGCGGGATTCCTCGAAAAATGAATCTACTCTAACAAAGCGCGCAAGCCGCGCCGGTTCAGGGTTGCCGCGGCGGATACAGCGGCGGCAGCCCAGTGTCGACGGCGGCGGTGGCGGCCGACCAGTGCGGTCCGTCACGGAAGCTTTCGCGCAGGCGGGCCCGTAGCGCACTGACATCCCCCATCCCGCCCCAGCGCGCCTGCTGCAACGCCTGCAGGGTCTGCCGCTGGGCCGGATCGGCCAGGCGCTCGATCACCTGTTCCAGGCGTTCCACGCCGGCCATCGAACACAGCAGCGCCTCTACCTGGTCAAAGCCCTCGCCATCGATCGCCCGGCGCAACTCGGCCACGCTGGCACGCGAGGACGTTGCAGGGGCACTGGCTCCTGGCCGGGGAACCGGACGGGTGTGGACGACGGCACGGCGGCCACGTCGCCATCCCCATGCCAGGGTCAACAGCCATAGCAGCGCCAGGCCTGCGGCGGCCGCCATCCACGGCCACGGCCGGGGACCTGCTGCGGTGGGTGCAAGAGAGGATGCAGCGGCGGGTGCGGCGTCTCCCGGCAACGCGGCATCGGTATCGATCGGTTGTGCCACCGGCGCGCCGGCCCGGCCTGCGGCCACGGCCAGTTCCAGATCCGGCAGGCTGGCCTGCTGGGCACTGCCACTGTCCACGTTCCACCAGGCCGCGCGCGGCCCCGGCACACGCAGGGATCCAACCTGCCGCGGCACGATCGAGTAGCGACGGGTGATCTTCAGGCGTGGCGTGCTGCCGTTGAAGGTCTCCTCGTACTGGGCAGGTTCGGCGAACACCTGTGCGGCGTCGCCGAGGTCGGGCACGGGCAGATCGGTGAACTGGGCCCGGGTAGCGCCGTTGGCGATCGCTTCGACCATCACGGTGGCCGCTTCGCCCGTGCGCGCACTGCTGGGTGCAGCGGTGTAGCGCAACTGCAGGCTGTGCAGGGGCAGCCACGGCTGCACGGCCTGAGCCGGTTGCGCCTGCACCTGCAGCGTGCGTTCGGCACCGACGGCATTCATGCGGCCATCGCCACCGCTCCCGAAGAAGTCATCGAAGAATCCACCTGCACTGCGGCCGGTGAAGCGCGCGCCCGGCAGGCGCAACGCCCCGCTGCGCTCGGGGATCAGCAGGAAGCGACGTTCGACCACGTTGTAGCGACGGCCGTTGACCTGGCGCACGTCGCTGCGATCCTCCCCCACCCGCTGCAGCGAAGCGCCACTGGGTGTGTCGAGCACCAGTTCGCCCGACGCCAGCTGCGAGGCGAAGTACAGCCTGACCACCACGCCCACGCTCTGCTGCACGTAGGGCGTCGGGTCATCCACCTCGGTTTCGATGAAGGCGGTGGCATTGCTCTGCGGGGTGGCCACCACCGCATCACTTACCTGCAGCACCAAGGGCACCGTGCGTGCTGCGCCTACTTGCAATGAAGGCACCTGCAGCGTACCGGTGCGGCGCGGCGTCAACGCAACCGTGTAGAGGTTGCGCTGCTGGACGCCGCCATTGCTCCACTGCACCTGGCGGTTGCTGCTCTGCGCACTGAGCACGAAATCGGCATTCAACGGTGCATAGTCTGGCGCGCCCTGGTCGGTCTCGATGTGCAGGGTGACGGCGTCACCGGCGGCGATGCTGTCCTGCTCCAGCCAGGCGCGCGTCTGCGCCATGGCCACCATCGGCAGCCACAGCAGCAGCATCGCCAGCACAGGCAGAGGCCACCGGAATTGCCTGCTCGCCATGCCTGTCATCGCCCTTCCCTCTTTCTACGTTCGTTTTCCAACTGGAACTTGGCCCGCAGCAGTGCCCCCGGATCATCCGGCACGCGCCGCATCCACGCCTCTACGGCCTGCTGTTCCTCACGCTGTTGCGGCGTGCCGCCATCGCCGCGCACTGCTGCCTTGCCGGCTTCGCCGGCACGCGCCTGCTGCAGGGCCTGCTGCATGCGCTGGCGCTGCTGGGCATCGGCCTGCGCCTGGGCCTGCGCGTCGGCTGCCTGCGGCTCCTGCTTCGCCCCCTGCTGGCCGGAACCTGCAGACGCCGGGTTCTGCTGGCCCTGCTGGCCCTGCGATTGCTGCTGGCCTTGTTGGCCTTGTTGGCCTTGCTGGCCCTGCTGCTGATTCTGCTGATTCTGCTGACCTTGCTGGCCTTGCTGGCCTTGCTGGCCCTGCTGCTGATTCTGCTGACCTTGTTGGCCTTGCTGGCCCTGCTGGTTCTGCTGCTGTCCCTGCTGCGGCTTCTGCTGCCCCTTGCCCTGCCCCTGGCTGTTGTTCGACGACGACTTGCGCTTGCGCGCGGCGTCGACCACCGCACGGTTGGCGACGGCGTCGGCCATCTGCGGGTGGCGCGCCAAGGCCTTGTCGTAGGCGGCGATGGCACCGTCGTAGTCGCCCTGGCGAGCAAGCACATTGCCGAGGTTGTACCAGCCCGCATCGCTGTCGATGCCTTCGAACTGCTTGCGGGCGGTGGCGAAATCACCTTGACGGTACGCCTGCACACCCTCGGCCAGGCGTGCATGCTCACGCTGGTCGGCACGTTCCCACATCGTGCCCGCTGTCGGCGCAGCCATGGGCGCGCGCGGCTGTGCCTGCAACTGCCCGCTCAAGGGCAGAAGACCCACGGCCAGCACCGCCGCCAGCACCGCGCGGCGGCGGAACGCCAGCAGTGCCAGCAGCATCACCGGCGGCAACAACCAATAGCCTTCGTCCTGCCATTGCCGGGCCTGCCCGGGCCGCTCCAGTGCGCCACCTTCGCTGGCATCAAGTACGTCCAATGCCTTCAGGTCGCGATCATCGCTGGCGATGCGCTGGTAACGCCCACCGCCTGCGGTGGCGACGGCGCGCAGGCTGGTTTCATCCAGCGCGGCCTGTGCGATCTGGCCTTGACCATCGCGATAAGCGGCGCCGGATGGTGTGCCCAGGCCCAGCACCGACACCTGCAGGCCGAGGCCACGCGCCTGCGTTGCGGCAAGCGCCGCTTCGCTGTCAGCCTGGTCGCTGACCAGGAGGATCTGGCCGCGCAGGGCACCGGTCTGCCGCAGCAACCTGACCGCCCAGTCGATGCCACGGTCGGCGCGCTGTCCATCACGCGGCATCACCTCCGGCGACAGCGCGTCCAGGTACAGCGCCACGTTGGCAGCGTCGTCGGTCAACGGCGCCACGGTATAGGCATCTTCGGCATACACCACCAGGCCCACCTGTCCGCCTTGACGGGCGCGCAGCAGAGCACCGATCTTTGCCCGCGCCTGCAGCAGGCGCGAGGGTGGCAGGTCGGTCGCGGTGATGCGGCTGGAGAGATCCAGCACCACCACCAACGGCGCACTGGCCTGATAGATCGGCTGCGCCTGCTGCCTCCAGCTGGGGCCAGCCATCGCCAGTGCCGCCAGGGTCCAGCCCAACAGCAATGCCCATGGCAGGCGCGTGCGTCGCTTGCCCTCGCCCGCCAGGAGCTGCGACAGCAGATGGGCGTCGACCGCCTGCCGCCACGCGTCGCTGCGCCGTTGCCGGTAGATGGCCACCGCGACGATCAACGGCAGTGCCGCCAGCAACCACAAGCCGTCCGGCCGCAGGAAATGCAATGCACTCCAGTCGAACGCGCTCCAGTCGGGCATCTTCAGGAAAGTGGCGTTCATCGGCGACGTTCCGGCCAGGCCCACGCCAATGCGCCCAGCAGCAAGGCGACGGCCAGTGGCCATGCATAGCGCTCGTTGCGCGGACGCAGTGTCGGTCCCTTCGCTGCGATTGGCTCCAGCCTGTCCAGTTCGGCATAGATGCCAGCCAGCTGGTCGGTGTCACGCGCACGGAAGAAGCGGCCGCCGGTCATCTCGGCGATCCTGCGCAGCGTTGCCTCATCCACCGGATCGCGGTCGGCGGCCACGGGAATGCCGAAGAACCGCGCACTACCGTCGCTGCCAAACGCCACGGTGTGCACGCGCACCCCTTCGGCACGTGCCAGCTCGGCTGCGCGCAGGGGTTCCAGCACACCGGCGTTGCTGACGCCGTCGGTCAGCAGGATGAGTACACGCTGCCCTTCGGGCTGATTGCGCAGGCGTTTGACCGCCAGCGCGATGGCGTCACCAATGGCCGTCTCGCGCCCGGCAAGGCCAACCACGCTGTCGCGCAGTTGATCGCGCACGCTGGACAGATCCGCAGTCAACGGTGTGAGTGTGTAGGCACGATCACCGAACACCAGCAGGCCGACGCGATCGCCGGCACGACGGTCCAGGAAATCGGCCAGCACCGCCTTGGCTGCGGTCAAGCGCTCCACCGCCTGCGCACCGAGCACCATGTCCGGCTCGCTCATGCTGCCGGACACGTCCATCGCCAGCATCATCTGCCGGCCCTCCTGCGGCGGGGTGATCGCCTCACCCAGTTGCTGTGGTCGCGCCATCGCCAGGCACAGCGCCAGCCAGCCCAGCCACAGCAAGCCGCTGCGCAGCCAGGAAACGCCGACACGACCGCCGCCAGCCAGTGCTTCCAGTTCGGCAGCGGCGTAGGGCACGCGCAACGCAGCGCCCGGATCGGCCCGCCGCTTCCATGCCAGCATCAGGATCGGCAACGGCAGTGCCAGCAGTGCCAGCGGCCAGGCCAGCTGCAGATCCGGCCACGGCCAGTAAGCTGCAAGCGCGCTCATCGGCGGCGCTCCTGCAGCAACGCCAGGTAGCGTGCCCGCGCCCACGCGCGCACGCCGGCCACGGCAGCGGCATCCACGCTTGGACGATACGCCCCCTCGGCCAGCAGGTTGCGCTGCGCGAGCGACAGGGTGTCCTTGGGATCGACGTACTGCCACCACGCGTCATCGCGCAGGGCTTCGCTACCGGGGCGTGCCTGACGCGCCGCACGCCGCAGCAGGCTGGCGATGGCCGCAAGTTCCGACGGCGCGCCGTTCACTGCCGCAATCTCCTGATCGAACACGCGCATCCACTGCTGGCGGCGGCGACGACGACGCCATGCCACCGCAGCAACGATGGCCAGCAACAGCAGAACCAATGCGATCAGTATCAGCCAGCCAGGTGCGGGGGGCCACCACGCTGGCGAGGGCGGCAACTGCACGTCGCGCAGTGGCAGGGAGGCACTCATGCCGGCACCTCCGTCGGTGCCGGCGCCAGCCAGGCATCGCTTGCCGCATCGGTGGACAGCACCTGCACATCGACGCGACGCGCGGCAAGCTGGCTGCGCAGCTGCTGCAGCGGTTCAACGAAATGCGCCTGCCAGTGCGCCTGCACATCGCTGCGGCGCAGGTCCAGGCCGATGCGCTGCTGCGCGGCGAGAAACTGCAGGGGCGCCGTTGGCGGCTGCAACTCAAGCGGATCGACCAGCAGCAGCAGACTCAGGTCATGGTGCTGGGCCAACGCGCTCCAGCGCGCCGGCGGAATCCGGATCGCCTGCTGCGGATCGGCCAGTACCAGCATCCGGGCGCCGGGGCGCAGCACCCGACCGGCATGGTCCAGCGCGCGTTCCAGGCCAAGGTCATCGGCAGGTGGCTGCGCGTACCAGCGCGTGAGTGCATCGAGTACACGCAGTACGCCGCGGGCACCGCCGGCCGGCGCGATCGGCGCCTCGCGATCACTACCGCGCAATGCACCGATGCGGTCGCCGCGGCGCTGTGCGGACCATGCCGCAACCGCGCCAGCGCGTGCTGCCTGCACCGACTTGAAGCGCACGCGGGTACCGAAGTACAGCGCAGGTGAAGTATCGGCAACGATCAGGGTGACCCGTTCGCGTTCTGCCTGGAACAATTTGGTGTGCGTGCGCCCGGTGCGCGCGGTGACGCGCCAGTCGATGTGGCGCGCGTCGTCGCCCGCCACGTATTCGCGCGATTCTGCGTATTCCATGCCGCGTCCGCGCAGCGGCGAAGGCGCTTGCCCGGCGCTGCCCGCGCGCCCACGACGAGGCGGCGGCGGACGCTGTGCCAGGCGGCGCAATGCCACCAGCTCGGCCAGTTGCGGTCGCAGGCCATCGCCTTCGCTGGTAACCGGAGCAGGTCCGTTGGTCGTGCCGGTCATGCGCGCGCTCAGGGCGCCGGTACCCGGGCCAGCAGTTCCTGCACCAAGCGCTCACCATCCCAGCCTTCGGCGATGGCTTCATAACTGGGCAGAACCCGGTGGCGCAGCACATCGGCGGCCACGGCACGCACGTCGTCGGGAGTGACGAAATCACGCCCGGCCAACCACGCACGCGCCCGTGCGCACCGCTCCAGTGCGATGGAGCCACGCGGGCTGGCGCCCCACGCGATGCGGCGCGCCAGCGAGGCGTCGTAGCGCGAGGGATCACGCGATGCCAGTACCAGCTCGATCAGATAGCGCTCCAGCGCGGGGGCCATGTGCAGCTCCAGCACCTCGCGGCGCGCATCGAAGACATCCTGCATCGGCAGTTTTTCCGGCGTCGCTGCGGCCTCGCCAAGCGCGCCGCGGGCGCGCTCGCGGGCCAGCCGCAGGATCTCCGACTCGGCCGCCTGGTCCGGATAACCGATGCGTACGTGCATCAGGAAACGATCCAGCTGCGCTTCCGGCAGCGGGAAGGTGCCTTCCTGCTCGATCGGATTCTGCGTGGCCATCACCAAAAACAGCGACGGCAGCGCATAGGTGTGGCGACCGACGGTGACCTGACGCTCGCCCATCGCTTCCAGCAGCGCGGACTGCACTTTGGCCGGCGCACGGTTGATTTCATCGGCCAGCAGGATCGGGTGGAAGATCGGCCCCGGCACGAACTCGAAACGGCCTTCCTGCGGGCGCCAGATCTCGGTACCGGTCAGGTCCGAAGGCAGCAGGTCCGGGGTGAACTGCACACGTGCGAAGTCTGCTTCCAGCCGCGCCGCCAAGGCCCGGATGGCCGTGGTCTTGGCCAGGCCCGGGGCACCTTCCACCAGCAGGTGGCCATCGGCCAGCAAGGCAATGAGCAGGCGTTCGACCAGCGCCGCCTGGCCGACGATCTCGGCCGACAGTGCATCTCGCAGGTTGCTGAAGGCCGCATGCAGGCGCGAGATGGTGGGGGCAGGCGGCGGAGAAATGGATTCGGGCATCGGCGGAGGCAGGTTCATGGGGGCCTTTGACCGGCGCGGGATGGCTCGGGTTCCCCACATCATCGCAGGCCGTCCGGCTGCTGGCATCAAGAACGGCTGAACAGCGTCCGCACATGTCCCGTCCACTGGGCATGGCGTGGATCCCCCATGCCTTATCCACGCATGGCGTGGATCTACTGGCGAGGCGCGGCGTGGATCTAGCAGGCCTGCGGTGAATCCATCGTCGGGCCTCCCGCGCAAACGACGCGGGGCCGCACGTGGCGGCCCCGGTCGGATACAACAGATGTGATGCCTCAGTTCTGGCGGGCCACGCGCAGGACCTTCGGGGTCACGAACACCAGCAGTTCGGCCTTGTCCTTGTTGCGACCACGCTTCTTGAACAGATTGCCCAGGAACGGCACGTCGCCCAGGAACGGCACCTTGCTGACGCTGTTTCGGTCGGTGAACTCATACACGCCACCGATCACCACGGTCTGGCCATCTTCCACCAGCACGGCGGTATTGACCTCGCGACGATTGATGTTCGGCACCTGGCCGTAGCCTTCCAGCACGATATAGCTTTCGACCTCATCCTTTTTCACCGCCATGTTGAGGAACACACGGTTGTCGTTGGTGATGGTCGGGGTGACTTTCAGTTCCAGCACCACTTCCTTGAACTGCACGTTCGGGGTGGCCACGCCACCCGAACCACTGGCACTGATGGTGACGTAGCCGATTTCCTTACCCTGCTTGATCAACGCTTCGCGCTGGTTGGTGGTGACCACGCGCGGGTTGGAGATCACTTCGCCACGCGACTCTTCCTGCATGGCCGACAGCTCGACATCCAGCAGGTAGCCAGCGTTGAGGATGGACAGTGCAAGCGAGCCCGGGTTGCTGGTCGCAGCCACCGGCAGGTTCCAGTTCAGGCCGCGGGTGATGGCCGACCCGACCGATACCGGCGGCGGGCCTACGCGACCACCGGCAATCCAATCGCGCTCGGCTTTGGCGTTGGTGTTGTCGGCGTCCACCTGCGACTGGCGGGTCTTGGCGTTGGCGTCCAGGTTGCCACTGAAGTACACGTTGTCGCGGCTGCCGCTGACACCGAACTTGGCGCCCAGTTCACGGGCAAATGTATCGGTGGCAATGACGATGCGGCTTTCGATCAGCACCTGGTCGACCGGGCGATCGATCACGTTGATCAGCTCACGCATCCGCGCGATCTTCTTCGGGATATCGCTGATCATCAGCGTGTTGGTGCGTTCATCTGCCACGATGCGGCCACGCGAGGACAGGAACCCACTGTCTTCCTGCGACATCGAGCCACTGCCACCCTGGCCACCGCCACCGGCGTTGTTGCCGCCGATACCCTTGGCCTCGGTCAGCGCTTTGAAGATCTGCGTGGCACTGTGGTAGTTGATCTGTACGTAGTCGGTCACCAGGTCTTCGCGGTTCTCGATGGCGATGCGCGCGTCTTCCTTCTCCTGCTCGAACTTGGCCAGCTCGGACTGCGGCGCAACCCACACCACGCTGCCGTCACGACGCTTGTCCAGGCCCTTGGCACGCAGCACGATATCCAGCGCCTGGTCCCACGGCACGTTGACCAGACGCAGGGTCACATTGCCCTGCACCGAGTCGGAGGCCACCACGTTCAGATTCGACTCTTCTGCGATCAACTGCAGCACGGTGCGCACCGGCACGTCCTGGAAGTTGAAGGTCACCGGCTTGCCGGCGTAGCCGCGCTGCGGCACGCCCTTGGCGGCCTGGGTCACGCTGCCGGCAGTGACTGCGCCAACGGCGGCCTGGGCCTGCCGCGGGCTGATCTCCACCACATACTCGTTGCCACTCTGGTAGGCCAGCGACTCGACCGGACCGCCCGTGCTCAGCACCAGCTGGGTGCCGGCCCCGGACGGCTTGGCGTCGATGCGCTGCACCGGGGTGGCGAAGTCGGTGACGTTCATCGGCTTCTGCAGGTTGGCCGGCAGGCGTGCGTTGCCGACATCGACAACCACGCTGTTGCCCTGGCTGCGCAGGTCGGGCATGGCGCCCTGGCCGTCGAACTGCAGGATCAGGCGGCCCGCGCCGTCATCGCCACGCTTGAAATCGATGCGTGCGACCGACAGGCCTGCCGGTGCAGCGGCCGGCGTGGCCGCCAGCGCCGTGCCGGTCGGCTTTTCCGACGGTGCGGCGGCCAGCGCCGGAGCGCAGGCCAGCATCAACGCGACTCCCAGCGCGCTGATGCGGTTCAAGGTAGAGCGCCGGATGGGACGCAGCCCCTTGGCTTGGTGAAAGGTCATCGTGCTATCCCCAGTAAACGATCATTGATCTTCCAGCGCGAGCGTTGCTGGACGTTCCAGCCAGCCACCCGCGCCATCCGGCACCAGTTCGATCAGCTCCACGCGGTCTTCAAAGACCGCGGTGACCCGCCCGTCGCTCTGCCCCAGGTAACCGCCGGGACGCACCCGATAGGTCACCTTGTCCGGCCCCATCACCAGCGCCACGGTGCCGGCGCCTGTTCCGATGGTGCCGACCATGTCCAGCGCGTCCAGCGGGAAGCCTTCCATCGGCTCCTTGCGCCGGTTCGGATCTGGCCGCAGTCCCCCATTCCCCTGCTGCGGGTTGGTCCAGGCATCGGTAAACGGATCGCGCATGCCCTGCGCGGAGTATTCGAAGGTCTCGAACTGCTGCATCACCGGCAGCGGTTCCAGCGGCTGCGCCGGTCGCGCACGCTCGCTCTCGACCCACTTTTCCAGATTGGGTGCATCACCCGGCGTGCTGCTTACGCCGCGGCCGCAGGCGGCCAGCAGCAGCACCGTCAGCACCATCCCGCCACGTGCAATGAAGGAACCGATCACTTCTTTTCCTCCTTGCCCGCTTCAGCCTTCTGCTGTTCGGCAACCTCGGTCTCATCCAGGTAACGGTAGGTCTTGACCGTACCTGACAGTTCCAGCGCACCGGCGCGGATGTTGCCGCCGGTCTTGTCCTTCGGCTTGAGGTTGATGTCGTGCATGGTCAGGATCACCACCCGCGGCAACGAGGCCACGCCGCTGACGAAGGCGCCGAACTGGTGGTAACTGCCCACCATCCGCAGCTTGATCGGCTTCTCGGCGTAGAACTCCTTGATCTGCTCCTGTTCGGGCTCGAACAGCTCGTTGGCCAGGCCGCTGGACAACGCGGTCTGCGAGATGTCGATGATCAGGTCCGGCATTTCGGTCTTGCTGGGCAGCTGCCGCAGCATCTGCTGCAGCACCTGCTCCATCTGTGCCAGCTGCTGCTTCAACGGCTCCAGGTTGACCGCGCGTTCCTGTTCCTTGGTGAACTCGGCACGCAGCTCGGTTTCCCGCGATTCCAGGCCCGCCAGCTCCTCGCGCTTGCCGCTGATCAGCAGCATCCAGAGCACGAACATGATCACCAGAGCGATCAGCGAGCAGAACACGATCTTCGCGTTCCTCGGCCAATTGCCGATGTCGTTGAAGTCCAGGTTCTTGATGTCGACTTTCTTGCTCATGCGCGATCCCCCTGCAGCGGGGCGTGGAAGGCCTGCGGAGGCTGCGCCAGGCGGCTGCCCTCAGACTTGGGTGCGGGTGCGGCTGGTGCAGGCGCGGCCGGCGCAGGCGTTGCCGCCGGTGCTGGGGCCTGTGCCGGAGCAGTTGCAGGCGTGGCTGCCGGTGCCGGAGTCGATCCCGACGCCGGTGCGGCAGCAGCCGGCGCGGCGGCGTCCGGCCCGGCGCTGAGCGGTGCGACCGTCGGTGCCGCCGGCGTGGTGCCGGCCACACTGCCATCCGGGTTCAGGCCCGGCGTGGCGCCTGCTTCCTCGCTCTGCGCAGGCAGCTTGACCTTGACCTTGAACACGTACGGCAAGGCCTTGATGTCAGCCACCGGGCCGGTCGCGCGCCCGTCCTTGTCCTTGTCAGGCTCACGCGCCTCGATGATCGCCAGCTCCGGATTGGTCATCCAGCCGGAAACTTCGAGATTGCGCATGTACGCCGAGACACGGGCGTTGGACTGGGTGCGGCCCTCCAGGGTCAGCACGTCGCCTTCCTGCTGCAGAGCGGTGAGCACCACGCCATCGGGGATGGTGCGGACCAGCGCATCGAACAGGTGGACCATCTGCGAACGCTTGGCCTGCAGCTGTTCGATCACCGCCTTGCGGGCCAGCAGTCGATTCTTCTGCTCGTCGAGGCGGTCGATTTCCTTGTTCTGCTCCTTGACCTTGTCGATCTCGGTCTGCAGGTAGGCATTGCGGTCATTCTGCCCGCTGACCTGCATGTCGTAGTAGAACCAGATCAACAGCGACAACAGCAGGCCACCCAGGGCAGCCATGCCCAGCATGATGCCGAACTCGCGCTGGCGTTGCTTGCGCCGTTCGGCGCGCCAGGGCAATAGATTGATGCGTGCCATCAGTCAAAGCTCCTCAGCGCCAGACCGGTCGCGATCATCAGCGCGGGGGCATCCTGGGCCAGCGCGTGCGCCTGCACCTTCGGCCCCAGGGTCATCTGTGCCAGCGGGTTGGCGACCACGGTCGGCACGCCCAGCTGTTCCTCAACCATCTCCGGCAGGCCTGCAAGGGCAGCACAGCCGCCAGCCAGCACGATGTGATCGACGCGGTTGAACTCGCTGCCGGCGTAGAAGAACTGCAGCAGGCGGCTGATCTGCTGGACCGTGGCTTCCTTGAACGGTTCCAGCACTTCCATCTCGTAGCTTTCCGGCAGCCCGCCCTGGCGCTTGGCCAGACCGGCTTCCTCGTAGCTCAGGCCATAGCGGCGCATGATCTCGTCGGTCAGCTGCTTGCCGCCGAACACCTGTTCGCGGCTATACAGGCTACGGCCACCACGCAGCACGTTGAGGGTGGTCATGGTGGCGCCGATATCGACCAGCGCAACCACGCCCTCGGCCGACACCGGCAGCTCGCTGGCCACCAGGGCGAAGGCGTTCTCGACCGCGAAGGCCTCCACGTCCATCACCTTGGCCTGCAGGCCACCCAGTTCCAGTGCGGACTGACGCAGTTCCACATTTTCCGAACGCGAGGCAGCCAGCAGCACCTGGACCATTTCCGGGTTGTTCGGGATCGCCCCGATCACCTCGAAGTCCAGGTTCACTTCCTCGATCGGATACGGAATGTAGTTGACCGCTTCCAGCTCGATCTGGGCTTCCATGTCGTTCTCGTCCAGGTCGGCCGGCATCGGGATCACCTTGGTGATCACCGCCGAACCAGCCACGGCCGCAGCAGCCAGCTTGGCCTTGCTGCCGGAACGGTTCATCGCCCGGCGGATGGCCTCTCCCACGGCCTCCACTTCAACGATGTTCTTCTCCACCACCGCATTCGGCGGCAGCGGTTCCACGGCATAATGTTCCACACGGAAACGGTTGCCGCTGCGGGAAAGCTGCAACAGCTTTACCGCAGTCGAACTGATGTCGACGCCAATGAGCGGCGACTGACTTTTTGGGATGAGCCCCACGGTTTCTCCCCTGCCGACGGGCACTTGGACGCAAGAGCTGCGTCCGCGCATTAATAACGTATTCTTAGCAAATGGCAACCGCCCTGCTGTGACATCCCTCACAGGATGAACACGCAGCCCCTGGCGTCCCCTTGCACTCCCCAGTGCCGGCCCCAGCCGCCACCTTGCGTAATCTATACTCTGCGACCACGAAATTCGCAATCGGAATCTGACACCGATGACCCGTCTCCGCCGCTGGCTGCGCTGGATCTTTCTTGTTGTCCTGGTCCTGGCGCTGGTCGGAGCGGCCGCCGTTGGCGGCCTGTACTACGCCGTTTCTTCCAAGCTTCCCGACGTGCAGACCCTGCGCGACGTGGAAATGCAGGAGCCGATGTACGTCTACGCTGCCGACGGCAAGCTGATGGCGGTATTCGGTGAGACCCGGCGTACCCCCATCACCATGAAGGACGTGCCGGAGAAGCTGAAGCAGGCGTTCCTGGCCACCGAGGATGCCCGCTTCTACGAGCACGGCGGCGTGGACTACAAGGGCATCGGTCGCGCGGTGTGGCTGCTGGCCACCACCAACGACAAGCGCGTGCCCGGTGGCTCCACCATCACCCAGCAGGTGGCCCGCCAGTTCTTCCTCAGCTCCGAGTACAGCTATACCCGCAAGCTGGCCGAGATCCTGCTGGCGCGCAAGATCGAGTCCGAGCTGAGCAAGGACGAGATCTTCGAGCTGTACCTGAACAAGAGTTTCTTCGGCAACCGCGCCTACGGCGTGGCCGCCGCCGCCGAGTTCTACTACGGCAAGAAGCTGGGCGAGCTGGACCTGGACGAGATGGCCTCGCTGGCCGGCATCCCCAAGTTCCCGTCCTCGGGCAACCCGATCTCCAACCCGGAGCGCGCCCGCCAGCGTCGTGACAACTATGTGCTGCAGCGCATGGCCGACCTGAAGTTCGTCAGCCAGGCCGAGGCCGATGCGGCCAAGGCCGTGCCGATGCACGCCACCGCCCACGAGCCGCCGGTGCAGGTCGATGCCCCGTACGTGGCCGAGCTGGTGCGCCAGGAAATGATCGCCCGCTTTGGCGGCGACGTGGTCAACAAGGGCTACCACGTCACCACCACCATCGATTCGACCCTGCAGACCGCCGCCAACCTGTCAGTGCGCGACGGCCTGCTGCTGTACGACCATCGCCACGGCTGGCACGGCGTGGAGAAGCAGGTACAGCTGGGCGCCGGCGACGACGCCGCGGCCCTGGCCGAGCACCTGCGCGGCATGTTCGGCCAGGCCGGCCTGCTGCCGGCCATCGTCGCCAGCACCGGCGCCGACGGCAGTGCCACCGTGGTGCTGGCCAACCGCAGCGAGATCGTGCTGCCGGCCGGTGCCGCCAAGTGGACCAACAAGAGCCCGGCCAAGCTGGTGCAGCGCGGCGACATCGTGCGCGTGCGCGCCGGTGCCAAGGAGGGCGAATGGCTGCTCGACCAGCTCCCGCGCGGCCAGTCCGCCCTGGTTTCGCTGGACGCCCACAGCGGCGCCCTGAAGGCGCTGGTCGGCGGCTTCAGCTTCTCCGGCAACAAGTTCAACCGTGCCACCCAGGCCCGTCGCCAGCCCGGTTCGAGCTTCAAGCCGTTCGTCTATGCGGCCGCCTTCGACAAGGGTTACAACCCGGCCTCGATCGTGCTCGACGCCCCGGTCGTGTTCCGCGACCGCCGCGGCAAGACCTGGGCACCGCAGAACGACGGCGGCGGCTTCCGCGGCCCGATGCGCCTGCGTGAAGCGCTGGTGCAGTCACGCAACCTGGTCTCGGTGCGCCTGCTTGATGGCATGGGCGTGGACTACGCGCGCAAGTACATCAGCCAGTTCGGCTTTGCCGAATCCGAGCTGCCGCCGAACCTGTCGATGTCGCTGGGTACCGCCTCGCTGACCCCGCTGTCGGTGGCCCGCGGCTACGCCGTGTTCGCCAACGGCGGCTCACGCGTGGACACCTGGCTGATCGACCAGGTCAACGACCGCGATGGCAACCTGGTGTTCAAGGAAAACCCGGCGATGGCCTGCCGCGACTGCGCCGGCAGCAGCGACCAGCCGGTGAACCAGGTCGTGGACGGCTTCAACTTCGGCGCCCCGGCACCCAAGGTCGATGCCACCGCCGCCACCAAGCCGGAAGCCAAAACCGAAACGCCGGCCGCACCCGCCAACCCGGACGCGCGTACCGCACCGCGTGCGATCGACGCCCGTACCGCCTACCAGCTGGTGTCGATGATGCGCGACGTGGTCCAGCGCGGCACCGGCGCGCAGGCCAAGGTACTCGGCCGCGAAGACGTGGGCGGCAAGACCGGCTCCACCAATGATCACCGTGACGCCTGGTTCTCCGGCTTCGGCGGCCCGTACGTGACCACCGTGTGGGTGGGCCGCGACGACTTCCGCTCGCTGGGCTACCGCGAATACGGTGGCAAGGCCGCCCTGCCGATCTGGATCGACTACATGCGCACCGCGCTGAAGGACACCCCGATCGCACAGAACGAACCGCCGAGCGGCATGGTCCAGGCCACCCTCAACGGTGCGGTGGAGTGGGTGAAGGTGGAAGACATGGACCGCCTGACCGACTACGACCTCAACCTGCAGAGCACCCCGCAGGCTGACGCGGCCGCGTTCGATATCTTCTGAAGCCAGGGGGGGTGGGGTGCCAACCGTTGGTTGGCACCATGGCCCGACGTTGCCCTGGTAGTCGCCAACCTCGGTTGGCGCCGATGCATCCGCCGGGCATGGCCCGGGGCTACCCCGGTAGATGCCAACCTCGGTTGGCGCCGATGCATTCGCCGGGCATGGCCCGGCGCTACCCCGGTAGATGCCAACCTCGGTTGGCGCCGATGCATTCGCCGGGCATGGCCCGGCGCTACCCCGGTAGATGCCAACCTTGGTTGGCGCCGATGCATCCGCCGGGCATGGCCCGGCGCTACCATGCCGCACGCGTCGGGCACTCTCTTCCGGTAGCGCCGGGCCATGCCCGGCGAGCGGAGCGGCGCCGTTGCCTTCGCCCACGCAGATGTCACACGCCTGCGCTAGTCTGTGGCCAGGTCGCAACAGGGAGTCATCGCATGCACCGCGCTCACCAGCATGCTGTCAGCCAGACCCGCGAACGGCGTCATCGCCTCGCCCACGAAGCCGCCCGGCTGATGGCCGAAGGCGGAATCCGCGACTTCCACCAGGCCAAACTCAAGGCTGCCAGCCGCCTTGGCATCCACGACGATGCTTCCCTGCCCCGCAACGTCGAGATCGAACAGGCGCTGCGCGAGTACCAGCGGCTGTTCTCCGGCCCGCAGCACGGCAGCGAACTACAGCGGCGGCGCGAGTCCGCCTTGCGGGCGCTGGAGTTCCTGCACGGGTTTTCGCCGCGCCTGGCCGGACCGGTGCTGGACGGCACCGCCGATGCCAACAGCCCCGTGCAGTTGCACCTGCACAGTGACGACCCGGAGGCCGTGCATCGCTTCCTGGACGAACATCGCATCCCCGCCGAATCGCGTACGCGGCGCCTGCGGATGGACCGTGAGCGCAACCTGGATGTACCGGTGTGGGTGTTCAGTGCCGAAGACCTGACCTTCGACCTGGCCGTCCTGCCCTACGATGCGTTGCGCCAGGCCCCGCTGTCGCCGGTGGACGAGAAACCCATGCGGCGGGCGTCGGCCACGCAGTTGCGGCAGCTGCTGACCGAGATGGAAATCACCGCCTACATCGGCGGTTGATCCTGGTAGAGCCGGGCCTGTGCCCGGCTCTGCGCCAAGAGCAGCCGAGCATGGCCCGGCGCTACTGGAAGATCAGCTGTTCCTGGGCAGGGGTTGCCAATCGTGCCAGCCACGGCACCGCCGCACGGTACGGATACTCGGCCATCATGCGCGCATGCATCTTCTGCAGGTCATGCAGGTTCCAGGCGTGCGCATACACATCCTGGAAGTCATCCGCCCAGCCACTGCGCACGCGCGTGCGTTCGCCATCAAGGTTCGGCACCAGGTACCACGGCACCTGCAGGATCTCGGCAAGCGCCTTGTTGCGTACCGCACTCTCGTGCCCCGACCGCTGCAGCTGTTCGATGCGGAAACTCACGCGGCGGCAGGGAAAGGGCATGCAGGCACCGGTAGCGTTGATGTAGTCGGCGATGTCGGCGTACATGTCCGCCTGCAGCTTCATCGCCACCGGGTCCTGCAGAGTCTGCCGGACCCGCAACGTGCGCTGGGTGCTGCCGCGGATCTCTGCAGCGCTGTAGAAGGGATCACCCGGCGTGGTGCCGCCGTGGCGCACCAGCACGATGCGATGGATCGCTTCGTCGGTCAGCACTTCCACCCGCACGGCTGCGGCCTCCGGGTGGATTCGGGGCTGCGGCACGTTCACCACGCGCCAGAACCCCCACACCATCAACCCCATGCAGACCATAAGCACCAGGCAGGCCAGCGTCCACGTATCCATGTCGTGGGTGAAGTAGCGGATGCGGGCGCGCCACAGGTAGTAGCGCCGATAGGTCATGAAGCGGCTCATGAAGCGATACATTGCAACCTCCTCTGCAATGGCCCCGGCGCGGCGGGGCTCGTTACGCGCACCACACCGGGGCGCCATGGCTTACCAGCCGATGCCCACACCCACGCCCATGCTGCGTTCACCGCTGTTGGTGAAGGCACCATTGAGGCTGAAGGTGGCTGAGCCCTTGTCGTTGAGCACGCGCTGGTAACCCACCGCCATGGCCGACTCGCCCTCGGCGTAGCCCACGCCCGCGCCAAGGCGGTTGTAGGTCGCCAGGCCGGCGGTGTTCATGGCCATGGCCGTCTGCGCGCTGCTCATCGCCGCCATGCGGTTGAAGCGCTTGTCCATCTTGTCCAGGCGGCGCTCGAAGTTGCTGATCGCACCATCGGTGTACTCGTTGGCGCGGGCCAGCATCTTTTCCAGCTCGGCGGTATCAACCTGCGGCGTGGGCGCGGGCGAGTCATCCTTTTTCGCCTTCGGCTGCGATGCAGGCGAAGCGCCCTCGCCTGCCGAAGCGACCTGCGGCGAACCGCTGGCTTCCGGGCTTGGCATGATCTCTTCGGTCGGTGCCGCCGATGCCGTGGCCATTGCACGCGCCTGCGGCTGGCCGTCCACGCGCTGCTCCAGGCCATCGATGCGACCGTTGAGCTGCTGCTGCGCGGCATGCAACTGGCCACCGTTGACCGCCTCGCGGCTGCCGGCGGCGATCAAGCCGTTGGCGACGTTGGAGATGACCATGCCGTTGGCACCCGCCAGGGTGAGCTGGGCGGTGCCGTCGCTGCGGATGGACGGAGATTCATGGAACACCGAGCGGAGCTGGGTTTCCACGCGGTCGACACGGGAGCCGGTGGTGACTACGGCCGAGTCGAGCGTGGCGAGGGCTTCGTTGATGGTGTTCTGCTGCTGGTCCTGGACGTTGAAGCCGGGGGTGGTGACGTTGCCGTTGGCGTCTATGTTGCCGCCGAGGGTGGACAGTGCGCCACGGAGCTGGCCGACGGTGGCGGCGTCGTTGGCGTTGCGGCCGTTGGCTACGTTGACGAGGCGGCGCTGGTATCTGCTATTTCCGAAGGATGCCGTGTCTGCCTCTGTGGCAACGGATCCCATGCCAATGGCGGCGGACCTGACCGCACCGACTTCTGTTCTAGTGACTGCGCCTAGCGCCACGCTATCAGAACCAGCCGCACGTGACCCTACACCGAGAGCGAATGCGCTATCTGCTCCCTCTTCGACCAAGGCCCCTCTCCCCAGAGCAACGGAATTCATACCCAAAGCAATCGCAAAAGCGCCAACGGCTGTTCCCCCTTCACCGCCATGCTGAGGTGTGGCTTGCGCGGATTCACCAATCGCAACACCAAACGATCCAGCCTTGGCGTCCTCACTCAAATCGTCCCGACCGATTTTGAAGAATCGATGAGTCGATTCCACGCTCGCTATTCGCTCGTTGGTTACATACAGCTGACTGCCGTTAACTGCATCAGTACTGAAGGCAGATGAGATGTCCCCCGAATCAATCCCAGTCAGTCGCGATCCAGCGAAATCAATCGGCCCTCCTCGTTCATCATGTGCTTGCTGAAGAACATGCCTCACGCCTCTATCTGACATGCCCTTCATACGCTCGATCTCATCTCCGTTCCTAGCGATTTCCTGCTTGGCCGCGTACAACTGACTCCCGGTCACCGCATCACGACTACCCGCGGCAATATGCCCATCGGCGAGATTCGACAGAACCATGCCCTGCGCACCAGCCAGGTTCAGTTGGCCGATTCCATTCTCATTGGTTGAAGGCGACTGTTGGAACGTTGCCCGCAGCTGGTTCTCGACACCATCGATGCGGCCGCCGGACCGGAGAACCGCGCCATCGAGTACATCCAAAGCATCGCCAACCGTATGCTGAACACCCCCCTGCACTCCATACGATGGTGAAACAATGTTGCCGTCTGGCCCCAGATTTGCGCCTCCGCCAAAAACGGTCACCGCATCACGTAGTTGAGCAACAGTGGTTGCATCGCTGGAGTTCACACCACGCCCTACGTTGACAACACGCCGCGTGAGATGAGAGTTGCCGACTGAAACGACATCTGAATCCTCAGCTATCGAACTGTTGCCCAATGCCACTGAATTCTCCGCTCCCGATTCAACCTGACTAAAAGAACCTAGAGCCGTTCCGCCTGCGGCATAGACATTCGAACCGGTCCCAAGTGAAAATCCGTTCTGGGCCGCAGCGACAACAAGTGCGCCTCTGCCGAGGGCCACTGACCCCTGCCCACGCGCTCGTGCGAATGCACCAATTGCAGTAGCTCCGTCAGAATCAATTGCAGCTTCTGCAGAGTCACCAATGGCAACCCCTAACAAGCCCGCCTGCGCGAATTGACTTTCGCCATCAACACCAACTTGCACGAAACCCTTGGCAGTCTCGATTGCTGTCACTCGCTCATTGGTGCTAAACAACTGCCCACCATTCACCGCATCGGTACTGGCCGCCGAGCTGACATCACCCGCCGCGACTCCCGATACTCGTGCACCTTCCATGTCCACAAGCAGGCGATCGGGACTGAACTTCACCACCCCATCCAGATCCGGATCGAAGTTGTCCACGTCCGTACGAAGCTGGTCGATGTCGGCGCGGTTGGCCGCGACGCGCTGGTCCTGTGCCGCCAGGGCCTGGGTATGCGTTGCCAGCTGCTGGCCGTGCAGCACCAGCGACTGGGCCTGAGTGGAAACAGCCTGGTTGGTGGCATGAAGCTGCTGTCCGGTCACGACGTCGGTACTGGTGCTGCTCAGCACGCCATTGGCGACGTTTTTGACGCGCCGCTTCGCGCCGTCCTTGTTGGCCACATCCACCACGGTGCCCGCATTGTCTGCGCCCAGGCGCACATTGCCCGTGGCCGATACCTGGCTGACCAGACCACTCAACGCTGTGGCCCTGCCCAGCGCGTTGTCTGCGGCGGTCTTGGCGCCGGTTGCCGCCGTCTGCGCGGCATTGGCCGCATTCTGCGCGGTGGTCACACTGGCATTGGTGGCGTTGAGCTGCTTGCCGGTCACGGCCTCGGTGCTGGACGTACTGAGCGCACCGTCAGCCAGATTGACCAGCTTGCGCTTGATGGCGCTGTTGCCAACGGAAATCTGATTGGCAGCGCTGGTCTGCGAACCATTGCCCAACGCCACCGAACCATTGTGCTGAGCCAGGGAGCGATCACCAATGGCCACGGCACTCTCGGCCGACGCTCTGGCCAGATTGCCCATCGCAGTCGAGAAGGGAGCGCTTGCTTGGGTACCACGCCCCAGTGCAGTGGACTGACCAGCACTGGCGTTGCTCTGGTACCCGACAGCGGTGGCATGCACCGCATTGCCCTTTGCCCCATTGCCAATGGCAATGCCGCGGTCGCCCTCCGCTTGGGATTCAAGGCCTACCGCAACAGCACCGTTGCCGCTGCGCGACATTGCCCCCACCGACACACCCGCATTGGCGTTGGCAACACGGTTCCCGTCCTTGTCCACGCCAGACCTTGCGTCATCACCCAGCGCGACGCTCTTGCCGTTGTAGCTCTTGGCGTTGCGCCCCACTGCAGTGCTGATGCCATAAGCATTGGACTCTGCAAGAGCACCGCCACCCAACGCCAGCGCTTCTGCATTGAGTCGCCGGTTGACTGCATCAACACCGGCCTTTGCCTCAGTCGCCGTTGCCGCCGCGGTCGCCACCGATGCATTGGTCGTATGCAACTGGTTGCCGGTGATCGCGTCGGTACTGCCCGCCGCAATCACGCCATCGGCAAGGTATTGGATCCTGCGCTTATTGCTGCTGTTGCCCACCGACACCGTATTGGCGCTGGAGGTCACCGAGTTGGCGCCCAGTGCAACCGAATTTCCGTGCGTTGCCGTTGCCCCGCGGCCAAGCGCGGTCGTACCGCTGCTGCTTGTCTTGGCCTGATAGCCGATGGCAACGCCGTCATGCGTGGAACTGGCGCCCCCGCCCAAGGCGACGGCACCCGTCCAGCCGCTGGTGCCCGCGGAGGCGCCTGCACCGATGGCGATGCGGGAGATACCCGGGCCGGACGCTGTGCGTGCACCCCCGCCCAGCGCAATGGTATCGTCGCCATCAGCTGTTGAGCCAACGCCCATCGCTAGCGCACGGCTACCCACTGCCTGGGCAGCGTTGGCATTGGTCGCCGCAGTCCCGGTCGCCAGCAACTTCTGACTCTGGCTCACGCTGGCCAGCGCCTGCTGCGTAGCGTGCAGCTGCCTGCCGGTCACAACCTCGCTGCTGTTTGCGTCGACTGCACCGTCGGCAACGTATACGATTTTGCGCCGCATGCCGCCGTTACCGACCGACACCTGATTGTCGCCGTAGTCGTTGGAATCCGCCCCCAGCACGACTGAGTTGCGCCCGGCTGCGAGCGCGCCACTCCCCAGTACGACCGCGTTATGCGCATATGACTTCGCATCATTGCCCACCGCGACGCTACCGAGCTCCCAGGCAACCGCCTTGTGCCCCAGCGCGGTCGCGTATTGCCCATTGGCATCGGCCCGATAGCCAAGTGCCACGCCGTAGCTGTTGGAGAATGCCGATACACCGACCGCGACCGCCCTGTCACGGGCACCGGCGTACGAACCGAGCTGGACGAAATCGCTGTAGGCCAGCGGAAGCAAGTTCGCGCGGGAGAACGCTCGCCCGCTGGGAGCGGTGACGGCATCCTCGTGCACAAGCATGGCGCTTGTGTTGAACGGGCCAAAGGCAGTGTACAGGGCATCTTCCGTCCACTCATCAGCGCCTGTTTCGAGATGGCCCGCTGTGGCTGCCATGACCGATGCCGGCAGCATGGCCAGCATCAGCGCCAGTCCAGGACCACGCGATGTGTGCCTGCGCGTGCCGCGCGCTGCCGCCAGTTCGCTTGCAACCACCCAGCATTGGCGGGCGGCGGACCAGAGTCGTCGATAGATCTTGTTCATGGGATTTTCCTTAACAAACGGAACAGAAGGAACCGCTGTGGCACCAAGCCACAGCGGCGAGATGCACTCAGAGCGCGATGTTGTGCACGTGCTCGCGATAGCCATCGCGGGTCAGCCGGTAGCGCAGCTGCAGCGTGTGGCCCGGCTGCAGGGCAAATGGCAGTTCCAGCGCGCTGCCGGGATACAGGCTGCGCGAGACGTCATGCGCGGTGCAGCGCGCGCCATCGCAGTCAGCGATACTGGTGATGCCCACGCGTACCGTGCCGGTGTTGCGCAGCTGGTTTCCCTCCACCTGCACGTCCATCGTCGATTGCGCGGGCAGCACATTGACCAGTGCGCCCCAGACCAGGCTGACGCCGACATTGGCCTGGGCACTCTCACCCTCGCCTGCCGGGTCTGCACGTTCGGGGCCGCGCACGCCCTCGAAGTACACGCGGTATGCCGTTTCCTTTTCGACCGGCTGCAGCGGAATCACACGGATCAGCCGGTTGCCGCCACCGGCGAGGGCGAACTTTCCCGGCGTGATGGCGATGGCGGCCTCATTCAGCTCCACCTCGACCTCCTGTTCACCTGCCCCCGCCGGGTCGACGATGCGCTTGATAGATGCCTGCACGTACTGCGGTTGGGTGGACTGCGAGTAGATGCGTATCTGTGCGCCTTTCTTCGCGTCTACCGACGTACGCATGGGGTGCACGGTGAGATTGGCATGGGCAGGCAACGCCATCAGCAGCGACAGCGGCAGCAGGCAGCGGACTAGGGGTTTCATCGGGGACTCCATGTGGGGTTCAGGGCGTGACAGTGGGAACACGCAGTTCCACCTTGAGATCGCCGCTGTAGTAGCCGGGGCGCTTGGTGCTGACCGGCACGCGCGGTGTTTCCAGCGTCAATGGTGTAGGCACGCAGAACACCGGCTGCGTCATGCCGGGCAGCAGCACCAGGCGCAACCTTGCGGTATCGATGCCATGCAGCAGCTGCTCCACGCCGTTGCGCATGGGCACTGCACTGCCGTTGTGATCCAGGGTGACGGTGTAGTCCACGCGCTGGGTGGTATCACTGCCGCCATCGACGTGCCATACCGAGTAGCCCGAGGGCCCGGGAGGTTGCGCGCCGCTGTCACGCACGGTGACGCCCAGGTAGCTGCTCTGCGAGCCAAGCCCGTCGTACAGGCACATGTCGAGCTGGGTACGGCCACCGATGGTCTGCGCGATCGGGTCGTACTGCAGGTTCAGGCCGACGTGCGGGGCGACCTGGTCGAAAAGCGGGAAGTAGATGGAGACCGCGTTGTGGTCGGTGATGGTGAAGTCGAATGTGAAAGTGTTGACCGCAACGACTAACGATGCGGGATCCGTCCTCAAGTTCAGGATCAACTTACCGCTCCAATTGCCAGCGACAAGTTGATCGAGTTCCTTCACGGGAAGCAGCAGCTCCACCGATGTTCCTATCGCTTTCTCACCTCCACATTCCTCCTGTCGTGAGGTCCAGACAGGTCTCTTCTCACTTAGCCAGAAATCGAGCCCGCATGCTCTCTCCCCCAACGCGCGACTCAGCGATGCCATGACGCGCACGTCTGTAGCAAGACCGCTACGCTTCTCCACTACTCGCAACAAGATTGGCATCGAACCGCTTGCCAAGCGCTCAGTTCCAACTACCGGGCACAGGCCCGTGCTTGAATTCGATTCCGATTCGCATGTCAGATGAATTCGACCGTATTGCAGACCCTCATCTCTGCTGTAACCAAGCACAGTCCTCGGCGCCCACAACTCGATATCTCCCGGCATCGCAGAGCGATCCCAGCTCATCACGATGTCGCGGTGTTCACTCGACGGATGCGTTTCCGGCGGCCTCTGCGCCTTCGCCCGCGGCACCAACAGCACCAGCCCACACAACACCGCCATCACCCACCACAACCGACGGCTCACTTCGCACCTCCCGCTGCTGCGGTCTGTGGCGTGGCGGCGATCAGCGCCTGCTCCTGCAGCAACCGCGTCACCCGTGCCTGGTGGCGGATGTCGGCGGGCAGCTGGGCCACGGCCAGCGGCTCGCACTGCACGGCGCCTACCAGCATCACCACGCTGCGGCGCTCTCGCACCTGCAGCGGGCAGTGCAGCAACCGGTCGTCCTGCAGCAGGTACAGGGTCTTCTCGCGTCGTGGGAAGTCGGCCACGAAACCTCCGTTGCTGCCGGTGCCGGGCACCGGCGCGTTGAGAATGCGGGCACCGCGCAGCGGTGCGCCGGCGATGTCCTGGGCGTTGCCGATGAAGGTGTAGGTCACTTCAATCGGCACCGGCATGCGCACCAGCCGGCCCGGTGGCAGGAACAACGGACGCGCGCCGCCCACACCGCTCACGCGCACGGCGGCGATGCTGTCCAGGGCGCTGGCGTCCTGCACTTCAGCGCGGTGCGACTGGTAGGCGGAAATCGGCAGCAGCCGGCGCTCGCCCAGCTTCAGTCGCTGTCGACGCAGCCCGCCCACCTGCAGCTCGGCGGCAACGCCGCTCAGGTCCAGGTCGTCGGTGTGATCCACCTGCACCGCCAGCCCCGCGTCGGCGCCAACGCCAGCGCCCCAGTACACGCCGCGCTTGCCGATGGCCAGGCCGGAACTGTGCGTGGCGCTGTACGCCACTTCGTTGCCACCCTGGTGCTGGTAGCGCGACACCGTGGCACCGGTCTGGCCGATGCGGTTCTGCAGCTGGGTACTCAGCGTGGCGCTGTAGCGCTCGTTGTTGTTGCCGCGCAGTTCGCCCGATACCTCGCGGTACTGATCCTCGTATTCCTGGCGCAGCGTCTGCCCGGCGCTGTAGTTGATGTCCGGGCGCGCATGCTGTGGTTGCCGTACGTCCACGCCATAGCGTCGCTGCGAACTGCCGCGGTCATCGTGCTGCAGGCGGTTGAGGCTGAAATTGAGGTAGATGCCGCGGTCACGGCCGTCGCGCAGCCCACCGCCGCTGGTCTGCTGCCACACGCCGATGCGGCTGGAGACACTGAACTCGCCCCAGCGCTGGCTGCGGCTGTAGCTGGCCTGCCAGGTGCGGCTGAGCTGCGGTATGCGCGCGGGCTGTGGCATCCACGGCGGCAGCAGCGGGTCAAGCCCGGCCAGCGGATCATCATCCAGCCCCGGCCGCACGGTGCCTGCACGCCAGGTCTGGCGGCGCGTATAGGCCACGTAGGCGTTGCCGCCGGCCACCGGCAGCGCCATCGAGGCGCTGAGCGAATCGGCGCAGCCCAGCCGGTCGCGCGCGTCATCCTCGAACTGGCAGGCACGGCCGCGCATGCGCTGGTGGTACACATTCCACGAAGCACGGCGACGGTAGGAAAGCTGATGCTGCTGGCCACGGCTGCCATCGCTGCCGTGCATGCCACTGAAGGTGGCGCGGACTTCCTGGGTGGCAAACACATGGCGCAGGTCCAGCCGCAGTTCGCCGTAGCTGAAACCGCCCAGATCGGCGATGCCAGCGGTCATGGCGACGTTGCGCCCCATCGGCACGCGCAGGCCGCCCATGGCCGCCAGTTCGTCGTCGAAGCGGTCGCTGCGGCGCTCGTTGCGGCGGCCGCCCTGCAGGAACCACTGCACGCTGCTGTCGGTCCAGTCACCGCCCTTGTCGAACGGCGCGTCCTCGTTGCGTACCAGCACGCCGTCTTCGTAGATGCGCAGGCTGACGGTGTAGTTGCCCATGGGGAACCGGCGCGTATCGAGCTGGTTGATGCCTGCCTGCAGGTAGAAGGTCTGCAACAGGCGCTCGCCATCGAACGCATCCACACGCGCATCGCGCGCCAGCAGCACGGTGAGCGGCGTGGCCTGCACGGCGGCGGCGGAGTCCACGTAGGCCTGCGTGGTGCCCAGCCGCAGGCCCTGGAAGCGATCCATCGGCAGCATGCTGAAACTGAAGGTGCCGCCCTGCGGGCTGCTCAGGTTGCGGCGGTCCATGCGCCCGGCCTGCAGGTAGTGCTGCTGGCCCAGGTCATGGCGGTAGTAGGCGTTGTCGAGCTGGAAACGGCGGCTGGCAAGACCGCCGCGGTAGTGCTGCTGGCTGAAGGTCCAGTCGGCGGACAGGTGCCCGCGCTGGAACACGCCCAGTGCGCCCATGCCCTGCGCGGCCAGCGCCTGGTAGCCCCGGCCACCGCTGACATTGAAGGTGTGCTGGTGCAGGAAGGCATTCTCGGCATTGGCGCTGACCTGGTGGTAGCGCTCGGCGGCCGGCTCGCCGGGGATCCATTGGCGGGCGACAAACAGGCGCACAGCGCCCTCGCCTTCGTCATACAGCGCGCGCACGGCAGTGGGCTCCTGGGGAGGATCGATGTACCCGCAACCGGCACTGGCACCGCCGTAACGGCATGCCAGGTGGCTGTTGCGCGGCAGCGGCTGCGACAACGCCGGCAGCAGCGCTGCCTGCGCTTCGGCGGACAGCTGCAATGCCTGCAGCGCCTCGGCCGGGGTTTCCAGCTGCACGTGTTCCAGGGTCACGCGCACCGGCACCAGCCCGGTCGAACGACCGAACAGACGGATCTCCAGTTGTTCGGTCTGGCCTTCGACCAGATCCTCGAAACCGGCGGGAACGCCGCGCGCCGCGACCAGGGGTGTGGCCAGCGACAGGGCGAGCGCGACCGCCAGCCGGGTGACGGCGGGTGCGGGAGCATTCATGGGGATTACCGGAAGCAGCCGGCCCGGCAAGCGGGCCGGCGCGGGTGCCTTACGGGCTGGTGGTCTTCTGCTGCATGGCGATGGTGACGATGCCTTCGTAGCTGCCGCCGCGGGCGATCGGCGCCTGGACGGTCTGTGCAATACGCAGCGCCAGCGGGATCGATGCGCCCGGCAGTGCGCCGTCGAACAGGTCGGTTGCGGAGAAGTCCTGCGCCGCCACGGTCAGCGCCCTGCCATTGAGGCTGACGGTCAGCGGCACCGGCGCGCCGCCACCATCGGTGTTGAGCAGCTGCGGGGTGCTGCCAACACGCACTTCGATGTCCTTGCTTTCATCGTTGGAGTAGATGCGCACCTGCTGCGACCAGGGCACCAGGCCGCTGACCGGGTTGTGGACCATGTTGACCACCGAATCCAGCGCAGTGCCATCGGCCTTGAGCAGGGCCAGGGTCGGATCGACGTTGGCCCAGACCTTGATGTCGGCATCGAATGCATTGGCGGACAGCGAAACGGTAGCCAGCGCTGCAGCGAGCGCGGCCTTCTTCAGGATGGAGTTCATGGTGTCTCTCTCGGACGGTGGGATATGAGGCCTCCAGTGCGGAGGCATCACCCGCCTGCGTGGGGGCGGGCGACGGAGAGAATGGTAGGTACGCCTACCCTGCGACGGCCATTCAACCATTCCTAAATAGCTGAACGTTAAGGAAATTCTTTGAAGGCGTTCAATGTTTGAGGGTTATGCAAATTTCCTCATCCGGTCTTTGCAACAAACCTCATTGCGAGACATGCACTTTGCAGAGTCGAGCCATGATCGACGCACGGGTGCTCGTGCTGAGCGCTGGTGGTCAATCCTGGCCACCAGCGTGCCCGGCAGCACCACAGGCTGGTCGTCACGCTGGTCGCGGATGTGATGATCCGAAAAGATGTGGAAACGACCTCCCGTGCCAGAAACCATTCATCCCGGAACCGACGCCTCTTTCAGGAACGATTCCATGGCCGCCACCAGGGCCAGCGGCGTTTCGTTCATCGGGTAATGCCCGGCATCCTCCAGGACCTCCATCGTGACCTGCCGGTAGCGGCGCAGATAGGTGCGCTCCATCAGTGCGCGGTTGAAGGTGGGATCGTGCCTACCCACCAGCACCTTCAACCGATGCTTGCCGACGATCTCATTGCTGAAATCGGTATCCGCCCATGCTGGAAGATAGGCAGCAAATGCTGCAGGTGAAGCGTGTGCCGCCGAATACGCGGCCTTCCAGTCGAGCCATTGCGCTGGCAGCCGCCCGCCGGTACTGCGATCGATGATGGTCCGACGCACGCCTACGTCCCCGGCTGCCGCTTCAAGCAGGCTTCGCGTCGCGGCGTCGTAGGCAATGCCGCCGCAGGGCACCGGCGCAATGGCCACCATGCCGTGTACCCGTTCCGGCGCAAGCACCGCCATACGTTCAATGGCCATGCCGCCCATCGAATGACCTGCCACGCTGAAGCGTTCGTGGCCCAGGACCGCCATCAGATCCAATGCATCGGATGCAATCTCGCCGATGGTATAGGCCCCCCGTGCATCGCGCATGCCGCCGTAGCCCCGGCAGTCCATGAAGATGTAGCTGAAGTCGTCGCGCGACAGCCATGGCTCGATGGGCTCGAACGCGTGCGCGTCGCCGAACCAGCCGTGCAGCACCAGGACAGCATGGGGTCCGTGTCCCACGCGATGGAAAGTATTGGTCATGTGGTTCCATTACAGCCGAGGGAGCGTTGATGCTAGACAGCGCGGATCCGGCCCACCGTCGATGACGGGTCAATCGCTATAGAATCCGGGCCATGCGCAATTCGCTGCTTGATCCCTACGAAGACCTGCCACGCGATGTCGTGGTCACCTCGAACGACTACGCCGCCGAATTTGCGTTTCCCCGCCATGCCCACCGGCGCGGGCAGTTCGCGTTCGCTGCGCGCGGCACCATCAGTGTGGCTACGCCGCAGGGGCGGTGGCTGGTTCCCCCGCAGCGCGCCTGCTGGGTGCCTGCAGGCCTGGCGCATGAGATGACCATGCGCGGGCCAGTGACGATGCTCAACGCCTTTCTCTCCGCCGAGGCGGCCGACGCAGTAGCGCTGCCGGCGCACTGCCGGGTGTACGCGGTCTCTGCGCTGTTGCAGCAGCTGCTGGAGGCGGCGGTGGACCTGCCCCCGCTGTACGACGAGGACGGGCGCGCAGGCAAACTTATGCAGCTGCTGGTGGCGGAAATCGCATCGATGCCGACACTTTCCCTGCATGCACCGCTGCCCGCCGATGCACGCCTCGCACGTGTCTGCCGCGCATTGCTCGACAGTCCTTCGCTGGCAGTGCGCCTCGATGACGTTGCCGCCGAAGCAGGCATGAGCCGGCGCACGTTCACGCGCCTGTTCCGCGCCGATACGGGGGTGGGTTTTGCCGAGTGGCGGCAGCAGGTGTGCCTGCTGGTGGCCATCGAGCGGCTGGGGCAGGGCCAGGCGGTGACGCGCGTGGCATTGGACCTGGGCTATGCAAGCCCGAGCGCGTTTTCTGCTGCCTTCCGGCGTGTGCTGGGATGTTCGCCGAGCCGGTACGCAGAAGCGTAGTACTCGGCCGATGCTTGGTTGTCATGCGCGCTGCGCGCGTGGGTCGAGCGTGGCTCGACGCTGTAAATGTCCATGCGCAACTGGATGGCATCAGGCCGCCTCGCGGCGGCCTGATGGATCTCACTCAACGACACGATCTCAGAAGAAGATCGCGTACAGGATCAACAGCGGAATCGGCACGCCCAAGAACCAGAGCAGAAGCGTTTTCATGGCAGGTCTCCTTGCATCAGATGCGGGTTACAGGTCGCGGCGACGGCCGCCCCAGGTGGCGCTGAGGCTGGCGAAGAACGCGCCGATCAGCAGGGTGATGAACAGCCACAGTGCGGCATAGGCCGTTGCCTTGCGCGCATCGTCGGCAGCTTGCTTGGCGGTGTTCTTGGCCTTTTCCAGCGCAGCACGCATGCGGGTCTGCACGTCGGTCACACGGGCCTGCGCTTCAGCCGGGCTCATGCCCGTCTCGCGCGCGATCAGCTGCGACAGGTACTGGGTATCGGCCGGGTCCAGGCCGTCCCCCTGCAGGCTGTTGACGATGATGCGGTTCACTTCGGCACGGACTTCGCGGCGGTCGCCCATCGGGCCATTGCCCGGCATCGGGCGCGGCGGCGGCGGGGCCGTGCGGGCGTCACGTGGGCCAACGCTGGCGGCGGCCGGGGGCGGCGGCGATGCGGCAGGGTCCATTGGGCTGGTACCCGGCGCTGCGCCCGCTGCCGGCGCAACCGGAGGTGCACCGGCAGCGTCCGGGCCCGCCGTGGTGGCCCCGCGGAACAGCGAATCCACCCAGTAGTTGAGGTCGCTCTCCGGTGCGCCTGCAGCAGCGCTGCCAACTCCGGCCACGGCAGCACCGGCAGTGGTGGCAGCGGCGCCTGCGGTCGCGCCGGCAACCTTTGCGCCGGCGCCCAGCACGCCACCGATGGCCGAGGTCAACAGGCCAGCAGTGAGCAGGGTCGCCACAGCCCAGGACACGAAGCCGTGCGCGGTGTCGCGGAAGTAGGTTTCATCACCGTGCAGCTGCGTCCACTTGGTGCGCAGGCGACCGGCCAGGTAGCCGCCCAGACCGGAAGCGGCCAGCGCGGTGAAGGTCAGCCACGCGACGCTGGTCCAGCCGAAGGTTTCCTTGGACACCCCTTCGAACGACCAGGGCGAAACCGAGGACAAGCCGAGGCCAACACCCAGGATCAGCAGGATCAGCGACAGTGCGGCGGCCGCAACGGCGCCGGCGAAAATGGCGCCCCAGGACACCGCGCTTTCGCTGGGCGGTGGCACGACGGGAGTGGCCACCACGGTGGCGATGTCAGGACCGAGTGGATCGCGCTCGGGCAGGTCGAAACGGGTACTCATGGGTTGGACGCTCCGTATCAGTGCTGCAGGTGCAGCTGGCGTCCTGAGGCTGCGCGAGCGCTTGTGAAGCTGGTGAGACCCTTGAATCACGCGGTCTTGCCGCAGCGAACATCGTGCCAAGCGCCGGGGCGCAGTAGATCCACGCCATGCGTGGATGATGTGTCGCGGGCGCCGAAAGCTTGCCAACCAAGGTTGGCATCTGCCAAAAGCGAAGCAAAAAAAACGCCCCGCAACCGCGGGGCGTCTTCAGCACAACCTACCGCAGGCGATCAGCCCTGGTAGTCGCGCACGTCGTGGCCGGTGTAGACCTGGCGCGGACGGCCGATCTTCATTTCCGGGTCGACCTGCTGTTCCAGCCAATGCGAGACCCAGCCGGAGGTACGGCCCAGGGCGAACATGACGGTGAACATCTCGGTCGGGATCTGCAGCGCCTTGTAGATGATGCCGCTGTAGAAATCGACGTTCGGGTACAGCTTGCGCGCGACGAAGTACTCGTCCTGCAGCGCGGCCTGCTCCAGCTTCACGGCCACGTCCAGCAGCGGATCCTGCACGCCCAGCTGCTTGAGCACCTTGCCGGTCATCTCGCCGATGACCTTGGCGCGCGGGTCGAAGTTCTTGTACACGCGGTGGCCGAAGCCCATCAGGCGGAAGCCGGAGGTCTTGTCCTTGGCCTTGAGCACTGCCGATTCGACGTTGTCGGCCGAACCGATCTCTTCCAGCATCTTCAGCACGGCTTCGTTGGCACCGCCGTGGGCCGGACCCCACAGCGCGGTGACGCCAGCGGCGACCGACGCATACGGGTTGGCACCGGTCGAACCAACCAGACGCACGGTCGAGGTCGACGCGTTCTGCTCGTGGTCGGCGTGCAGGATGAACAACAGGTCCAGTGCCTTGACCACGTCCTGGTTCAGCTCGTACTTGCCATCAGCCGACTCGAAGGTCTGCTTCAGGAATCGGCTGACGTAGTCCAGCGAGGTGTCCGGCTTGTTGGCCGGCAGGCCCTTGCCGTGGCGGTAGATCAGCGCCGACAGGGTCGGCACCTTGGCGATCAGGCGCACGGCAGCCTGGCGGCGCTGTTCGGCGTCGGACAGGTCCAGCGAGGCGTGGTAGATGCCCGACAGCTGCGCGATGGCGGCGGTCAGGATGGCCATCGGATGGGCATCCTTGGCGAAGCTGCCGATCAGGGCGTTGATCGACTCATCGACGTTGGCTTCGGCAGCCAGCTCGTCGGTGAAGGCCTTCAGCTGCTCGGCGCTCGGGCGCTCGCCGTTGATCAGCAGGTAGGCCACTTCGACGTAGCTCGACTTTTCCGACAGCTGCTCGATCGGGTAGCCGCGATACAGCAGCACGCCCTTGTCGCCGTCGATGTAGGTGATGGCGGACTTGCAGCTGGCCGTCGCGGTGAAACCGGAATCGTAGGTGAAATACCCCGTTTCCTTGGTCAGCTTCGCGATGTCGACGCAGTCGTTGCCGAGGGTGGGTTTGATGACGGGCAGAACGACCGACTTATCGCCGGCGTTGAGCGTGACCTGATCAAGATCGGACACTGTGTGCGCTCCTTCATGGGAAGGCGCCTGCCCAAGCGCATTGGTCAGGCACGTGAATGACGTCCTCGGCCTGTGCCGGGGATCAGGTCATTATCGCACAGCAGCATTTGCCGGGCGCTAGACAGAAGTCGTAGACGACAGGCAGCCGGCACCCTGCCAGCGAGCGGCCGGGATCGGCAAAAGCGTTGTCACAAGGACGCAGTGTTCCGTCCATCCAAACGCCCGTTGGGTAGGCGCTGGACAAAAACAAACGGCCGCGCAGAGCGCGGCCGTCGGTTCGAACCGGGTACGACGTATCAGCGCGCGTAGCGCTTCTGGAACTTGTCGATACGGCCCGAGGTGTCGATGACCTTGTGCTTGCCCGTGTAGAACGGATGCGAAGCCGAGGAAATTTCAACCTTCACCAGCGGGTAGTCGTTGCCGTCTTCCCACTTGATGGTTTCCTTCGTGCTCATGGTCGAGCGGGTCAGGATCTTGAAATCGGAGGTGACGTCATGGAAGACGACGTCGCGGTAGTTCGGATGGATATCGGCCTTCATGGGCTCACACCGTAAATGGGCTGGTGGTCAAGAGCGGCATTATAAGCACTGGTTGCCGCCCGGGGCAACCAGTGCAGGGGGCTGACCTCAGTCCGCACCCAGGGCCTGGCGTACCAGGGCCTCGAAACGCCCTTGATCGTAGGCCATCAGCAGATCGCAGTTGTCCGGCTGGCCGGTCTGGCGGTTCCAGTCGACGATGGTCGCGCCGCGGCTGAACGTGCCGTTCAGTTCCACATTCAGCGGCCGCGATTCAACCTGCAGCTGCCCTTCCGGGTTCAGCGCCCAGGCCATGGCCAGCGCGTCGGCGGTATACCAGCGGCCGCCCTTGCTGTCTTCGGACAGGCCACGGGTCTTGCGCGAGATCAGCTCGTAGAAGCGCGCGCGATCGGAATCGGCACCCAGCCACTGCTCGGCTTCGGCCAACGGCAGGCCGTGGGCAACGGTGGCCTCCCAGTCCGACACCAGCAAGTGCGGGAACGCGGTGAACACCACATGCGCGGCTTCCGGATCGAAGGCGATGTTGAATTCGGCGGCGGGGGTGATGTTGCCGTGGCAGGTGACTGCGCCGCCCATCACCACGATGCGCTTGATGCGCTGGGGCAGGGTCGGATCGAGCTTCAGCGCCAGCGCCAGGTTGGTCAGCGGGCCGAGCATCACCAGCATCAGTTCGCCGGCATGCTGGTGCGACAGGCGCAGGATGGCCAGCGCGGCGTGCTCGGCGTCGGCCTGGCGGCTCGGCGGCGGCAGGTCCACATCGCCATAGCCATCGCGGCCATGCACGTGGGCGGCGTCGACGGATGGATGCAGCAGCGGATCGGGGCTGCCGGCGAACACCGGCACGTCGGTGCGGTCGACGATGTCGCAGAGCTTGAGGGCGTTGCGGACGGTGTACTGCAGGCCTACGTTGCCGGCGGCGATGGTCAGGGCGACCACGTCATGCCGTTCATCGGCGAAGGCCATCAGCAGGGCCAGTGCGTCGTCGACACCGGGGTCGGTATCGATCAACAGCGGGATCTTCTTGGTCATCGTTGCCGTCTTCAGATCGGCAACGAAGTGTGGACCGGGATGATGACCGTTGCAAGTACGGGGGTTCGGGTTCGGCCGGGCTGCGCCCGGCACCCGCCGAATCAACGGCAACGGCAACGGCAAAAGCGGGCATTCCGTGGGATGGCGGGGTGGGTCCGGTTGCGGGGGACGCTGCAAGTACGTCCATGTAAGCTCGG
>NZ_JARXWD010000031.1:0-45091 GCF_029892765.1 Stenotrophomonas sp. 1278 | reverse complement strand
GTGGGTGCGCGGGGGTGTCCGCGGCATGGATGCCGCGGCCAAGCCCCCAGGGATGGGTTTACGGCGTCCCCCGCGCACCCACCCCGCCCGGCCAAGCACAGCTGTTGCTCGCACGACCACACCAGCCACGAGGGGCTCCGCCGTTGGCCGTATCCCGCCGATAGGCGCGATAATGCCCGGATGGAAACCGTCCGCATCGCCACCCGCAAGAGCCCGCTCGCCCTCTGGCAGAGCGAACACGTCGCCGACCGCCTGCGCCAGGCGCATCCCGATCTGCACGTGGAACTGGTGCCGATGAGCACCCGCGGCGATGAAGTGCTTGACCGCTCGCTGGCGGCCATCGGTGGCAAGGGCCTGTTCCTCAAGGAACTGGAACTGGCCATGCTGCGTGGCGAGGCCGACTGCGCGGTGCACTCGTTGAAGGATGTGCCGATGGAACTGGATGCGCCGTTCGCGCTGCCGGCAATGCTGACCCGCCACGATCCGGCCGATGGTTTCGTCTCCAACCTGTATGCCTCGCTGGATGCACTGCCGATCGGTGCGCGCGTCGGTACCTCGTCACTGCGCCGCCAGGCCCAGCTGCGTGCGCTGCGCCCGGACCTGGAGCTGCTGGACCTGCGCGGCAACGTCAACACCCGTCTGGCCAAGCTCGACAACGGCGGCTACGACGCCATCGTGCTGGCCGTGGCCGGGCTGGAACGGCTGGGCCTGGGCAATCGCATCGTCGCCCGCCTGCAGCCGCCGCAGTGGTTGCCGGCACCAGCACAGGGTGCAGTGGCGGTGGAGTGCGATGGCGGCAATGCCGCGCTGATGGCGCTGTTTGCTGGTCTGGATGACGCCGCCACGCGCGCCTGTGTGGAAGCGGAGCGGGCGATGAACCGCGCGCTGCATGGCAGCTGCCATGTGCCGGTGGCGGCGATCGCGCAGTGGCAGGGCCAGGACCTGCACCTGCAGGGGCTGGTCGGCAGCGCCAGTGACGGCCGCGCGGTGCGTGCCGACGCCGTGGGCCCGGCCAGCGACCCGGAAGTGCTGGGCCAGCGCGTGGCGAAGATGCTGCTGGATGCGGGTGCTGGCGAGCTGTTGAACGTCTGAGCCACCGCAGGTAGTGCCGGCCGGCGGCCGGTACTACCAAAAGCAGAACGGGCGCCAGGCGCCCGTTTCGCTTATTTGAACTTGTAGACCACGTTCATCGTGGTCAGCGTATCGGTCTTGCGCTTGTCCTCGGCGACGTCGCTGTTGTAACGCGCCTGCCAGCCGGCCTTCAGCGCCAGGTGCTCGTTCATGCTCACCGAGACACCGAAATCGTTCTGGCCGAAGGTGTTGTACGAACCCGATTCGACCAGCAGCGTGTTGATCAGGTCGGTGTTGTCGGTCAGCGAGTACTTCAGGTCGAACAGGCCGCGACCGATCAGGCCGGTGCGGGTGCGGTCGTCCTCGGTGCTGTGGGTGCGGCGCACACCGGGGCCGATCTGCGCATCGAACGAGAAACGCTCGGTGTTCCACAGCCGGGTGCCGTAACCCAGACCGAACGAGCTCTGCCGGTCGTAGGTGGCGAAGTCATCACGCTCGGTACGTACCGTGGCCGTCAGCTGGCGATGTTCGCCCAGCTGCAGCGCGCTGCCTGCACTGCCGGTGTAGCGGTTGGCGGTGGTGTTGTTGCGGCGCGTGGTGGTGCCGTCGTCGCTGGTTTCGGTCACCTTGGAGCTGGAGCGCAGGCCGAACAGGTCCATGCTGTGCACCCAGTCGCCATCGGTGTAGCGCAGGCGCAGGCGGCCGTTGAAGCTCTCGGTGCTGCTGTTGCCACGTGCCGACGCGAAGCCGAGTTCGCCACCACTGCCGCTCCACGGCGAGGACATCGCCGCCAGTTCGGAGGCATCCTGCGCATACGCCAGCGGGGCGCAGAGCAGCAAGGGGACCAGCAGGGACACGCGCAGGGACATCGAGGCTTCTCCGAAGCGGTTGGCAGCCGGTGATGATACTGGAAGCGTGATGACCGTCCGAATCGCCCGTCCCGCCTGCTTCAGCAGGCGTTGTCGGCCAGGCCCATTCAGGGCAGGTCGACCTGCAGGGCAGGATCGTTGAAGCGCGAGTACCGCAGCCGCAGCTGGAAGGGCTTGCCGTTGCTGTGGCCGCTGCGCACGATCTGCCGCGGCAGGCCCTGCGCATCCACCCAGTACTCCAGGCGCTCGCCGGCCGTGGCGCCACGCAGGCGGTAGTGGCGGGTGCTGACGCCGTCCAGCGTCTGCTCGCCCAGGTCTTCGGCCTGCAGGGCCTGTGCAGGGATATCGGCGGGCAGCGGGCTGCGCCATTGCTCCAGCAGCCCCGGCGGGGTCGGCACCTGGCGGATCGCATCGTCGGCCTGCAGGAACATGGTGTCGCCGATGATCACCTGTGGTCCGGCAGGGGTCTGTACCCGGAACCGGTCCGGGGCGACGAAGTCCATCGCGGTACGCACCGGCTGCTGCGCGCCCAGCACCTCCAGCTCGGCATGGAAGCTGCGCAGGGCGGCAAAGCGCTGGCTGGCAGACAGCACCGCCTGCGCCGGATCGGCAGCGGGGACGGGCGTCGCAGCGTCGGTGGGCGCCGGTGCGCGGTCGCAGGCGGCCAGCAGCAGGCAGGCCAGCAGGGGCAGGGCAGACAACCGGCGCATCGGGCGCTCCACGGGGCAGGGGGCGCCCACGATAGCCCAATCGTCCGCCACAACGCCCGAGACTCGGACATAATCGGGGGCATGGACCGATACGAACGCATCACCGCCCTGCATCGTCTGCTCAAGTCCGCACGCTATCCGGTGACGGTGGCGACCCTGCAGGACAAGCTCGGTTGCTCCCGGGCCACCGTCTACCGCGACCTGGCGTTCCTGCGTGATGCGCTGATGGCGCCGATCGAGGGCGATGGCGAGGCCGGCTTCCGCTACCTGGCCGACGAGAGCGACCGCTTCGAGCTGCCCGGCCTGTGGCTGAGCTCGGAGGAGCTGCACGCCCTGCTGGCCTCGCAGCACCTGCTGGCCCGTACCGGCGGCGGCGTGCTGTCTTCGGTGCTGGCGCCGCTGCAGCAGCGCATCGAGAGCCTGCTGGCCGCGCAGGCCGGTGTTTCCAGCTGGCCGGTGGATCGGGTGCGGGTGATTCCGCACCGTGGCCGCAAGTTCGACGAAGCCAGCTTCCGTTCGGTGGCCTCGGCGGTGCTGGAGCGCAAGCAGCTGGGCTTCGAGTACCGCGCCCGCTCGACCGACGAAGCGACCAAGCGCACCGTATCGCCGCAACGGCTGACCCATTACCGCGACAACTGGTACCTGGACGGCTGGGACCATGATCGCGAGGCCCTGCGCAGCTTTGCGGTGGACCGCATCTACAAGGCACGGGTGATCGACAGCACCGCCCGCGATGTCGCCGACAGCGAACTGGACGAGCAGCTCGGCGCCAGCTACGGCATCTTCTCCGGTGCGCCCAAGGGCTGGGCAACCATCCTGTTCAGTGCCAAGGCCGCGCGCTGGGTGGCCGACGAGCACTGGCACTCCAAGCAGCAGGGACGCTTCCTCGCCGATGGCCGCTACGAACTGAAAGTGCCCTACAGCGTGTCGCGCGAACTGTTGATGGACGTGTTGCATTACGGGTCCGATGCCGAGATCGTCGAGCCGATGATGCTGCGCGAGCAGGCCAAGGCACTGCTGGAACTGGCCCTGACCAACTACGAAAAATCCTGACACCTCCCCCGAGATCGATTGCGCCCATGAAGAAGACCCTGTTGCTGCCCCTGTTCGCCGCTGCGCTGGCCCTGACCGCCTGCGGCAAGTCCGGTGAGCCTTCGCAGAAGCTGGTGGTGGCCGCCACCGCCGTGCCGCACGCCGAGATCCTGGAAGTGGTCAAGCCGATCCTCAAGCAGGAAGGCGTGGAGCTGGACGTGCGCGTGTTCAACGACTACGTGCAGCCCAACGACCAGCTGGTGCAGAAGCAGGTGGATGCCAACTACTTCCAGACCGAACCGTACCTGGACGCCTACAACCGTGATCGCAAGACCGACCTGACCAAGGTGGTGGGCGTGCACATCGAGCCGTTCGGTGCGTACTCGCGCAAGATCAAGTCGCTGGCCGAACTGCGTGAAGGGGCCGATGTGGTGATCCCCAACGACCCCAGCAACAACAGCCGCGCGCTGATCCTGCTGCACAAGGCCGGCGTGATCGAGCTGAAGGACCCGACCAATGCGCTGGCCACCCAGCGCGACATCGTCTCCAACCCGAAGAACCTGAAGTTCCGCGAGCTGGATTCGGCGATGCTGCCGCGCGTGCTCGACCAGGTCGATCTGGCCCTGATCAACACCAACTATGCGCTGGATGCCGGCCTCAACCCGACCAAGGACGCGCTGGCGATCGAGAGCAAGGACTCGCCCTACGTGAACTTCCTGGTCGCCCGCCCGGACAACAAGGACGACGCCCGCGTGCAGAAGCTGGCCAAGGCGCTGACCGGCCCGCAGGTGAAGGCCTTCATCGAGACCAAGTACAAGGGCGCGGTGCTGCCGGCGTTCTGATGTTGGGTAGCGCCGGGGCCCCCCCCCCCGGGGGGGGGTGGGGGGGGGGGGGCCCCCCCCCGCTACCGCCCTCAATCGACGTGGAAGGCGAGGGTGGCGGCCACGGCCTGCTGCCACCCGGCGTAGAGTTTCTCGCGCCGGGCCACCGCCATCTGCGGTTCGAAGCGGCGATCCAGCCCCCACTGTGCCGCGATCTGTTCGCGGCTCTCCCAGAAGCCGACCGCCAGCCCGGCCAGGTAGGCCGCACCCAGCGCGGTGGTCTCGGTCACCCGCGGTCGCAGCAGGGGGACGCCGAGGATGTCGGCCTGGAAGCCGGCGAGGAAGTCGTTTCCGATCGCGCCGCCATCGGCGCGCAGTTCACTGAGCGAGATGCCCGCATCGGACTGCATCGCATCCAGAACGTCGCGGGTCTGGTAGGCCATCGCCTCCAGCGCCGCGCGCACGAAGTGGGCCTTGCCGGTGCCACGGGTCAGGCCGAACATCGCACCGCGCACGTCGCTGCGCCAGTACGGTGCACCCAGGCCGACGAAAGCCGGTACCAGATATACCCCCGCGCTGTCCGGCACCTGTGCGGCCAAGGCCTGGCTGTCAGCAGCGCGATCGATCATGCGCAGCCCATCGCGCAGCCACTGCACCACCGAGCCGGCGATGAAGATCGACCCCTCCAGCGCGTATTCCACCTTTCCCTCCAGGCCCCAGGCAATGGTGGTTAGCAGGCCATTGCGCGAGCGCACGGCCTGCGTGCCGGTGTGCATCAGCATGAAGCAGCCGGTGCCATAGGTGTTCTTGACCATGCCTGGCTGGAAGCAGGCCTGGCCGAACAGCGCGGCCTGCTGGTCGCCGGCGATGCCGGCAATCGGGATCGGATGGTCGAAGAAGAACTGCGGGCGCGTGTGCGCGTATACCGAACTGGAATCGCGCACCTGCGGCAGCATCGCACGCGGAATGTCCAGCAGGGCCAGCAGGTCCTCGTCCCATTCCAGGGTGTGGATGTTGAACAGCAGCGTACGCGCGGCGTTGCTGTAGTCGGTCACGTGCGCCTGGCCGCCGCTGAGATTCCACACCAGCCAGCTGTCGATGGTGCCGAACAGCAGCTCGCCACGTTCGGCCCGCTGCTGCGCGCCTTCCACGTGGTCGAGGATCCAGCGGATCTTGGTGGCCGAGAAATAGGCATCGATCAGCAGGCCGGTACGCTCGCGGATCAGCGCTTCGTGGCCGCCGGACTTCAGCCGCTCGCAGATCGCCTGGCTCTGCCGCGACTGCCAGACGATGGCGTTGTGGATCGGCTGGCCGCTGGCACGGTCCCAGACCACGGTGGTTTCGCGCTGGTTGGTGATGCCCAGTGCGGCGATGTGGCGGGGATCGATCTGTTCGCGGCTGAGCAGTTCGGTGATCGTGGCATAGACGCTGGTCAGGATCTCGCGCGGGTCATGCTCGACCCAGCCCGGCTGTGGAAACAACTGGGCGAACTCGCGCTGCGCGCTGCCGACGATGTCGCCGGCGCGATCGAACAGGATCGCGCGCGAACTGGTGGTTCCCTGGTCGATGGCCAGCACGTAGCGGGGCGTCATGCAGCGTCTCCGGTGGCGATGTTGGGATCGTAATGCATCGGTGGCGCCGGGCCGCGCGGCATTACCGGCGACGTGAATCCATCCAGGCCTGCAGCCGTGCCGCCTGTGCCGCGTCCATCTGCAGCCCCAGCTTGCTCCGCCGCCACAGTACATCCTCGGCGCTGCGGGCCCACTCGTGGTCGCACAGGAACGCCACCTCGCGTGCGTGCAGGCCCGCGCCAAAGTCTTCGCCCAGATCGAACAGGCTGCGTGCGCCGTGCAGCAGATCGATGCTGCGACTGCCATAGGCGCTGGCCCAGCGCCGCAGCGTGGCCTCCGGCAGCCAGGGGGCCTGGTGCCGAAGCTGTTCACGTGCCTGCCCGGCATCGCCCCAGTCGCTGCCGGGCAGCGGCTCGCCCGCCGCCGTCCAGGCGGGGCCGGCGTGCGGCAGATAGGAGCGCAGCAGGTCCAGTGCCTCCTCGGCCAGCACCCGGTACGTGGTCAGCTTGCCGCCCAGCACGTGCAGCGCAGGCGCACCTTCGGCGTCCAGTTGCAGGCGATAGTCACGGCTCAGTTTCGCCGCGCGCGGGTCCGGGTCGGCCAGCAACGGGCGCACGCCGGCAAACTGCCAGACCACCTCGGCAGGTGCGACCGGATCGCGCAGGTAGCCGTTGGCAGCGCTGCACAGGTAGTCCACTTCAGCGGGCAGCACACTGCAGCGTGCGGGGTCTCCGCGATAGTCGGTGTCGGTGGTGCCGATGAGCAGATGGTCGTGGAAGGGCAGCAGGAACACCACGCGGCCGTCGGGCTGCTGCAGCAGGCAGGCGCGGTCGTTCGGCCAGGCGCGGCGCAGCACGATGTGGCTGCCCTGGACCAGGCGCAGCGCAGGTCCGCCGCTGCGGGCGTGCATGCGCTCCAGCAGACCGCCGGCCCAGGGGCCTGCGGCGTTGACCACCGCCTGTGCCTGCACGGTCTGCTGATGGCCTGCGGCGTTTTCCAGTACGCCGTGCCAGCGTCCGTGCCCGCGTTGCAGGTCCACGCAGCGCGTGCCGGTCAGGATGCATGCACCCCGCTGCGCAGCATCGAGCGCGTTGAGAATGACCAGCCGCGCATCATCCACCTGCGCGTCGGCGTAGCTGAAGGCGTGCTGCAGCTGTGGCGACAGCAGCGCGCCGAGTGGATCGGCGTGCAGATCCACGGCGCGCGACGCAGGAAAGGCGGGACTGCGCCGGCCCAGATGGTCGTACAGCCAGAGCCCGAGCCGCAGCATCCAGCGCGGGCGCAGGTGCGGCTGCCAGGGAAGCACGAAGCACAGCGGCCGCACCAGGAACGGCGCCTGCCGACGCACCACCTCGCGCTCGCCCAGCGCCTTGCGTACCAGGCCGAACTCGCCCTGTTCCAGGTAGCGCAGGCCGCCATGGATCAGCTTGCTGCTGGCGCTGGAGGTGTGTGCTGCCAGGTCGTGCTGTTCGCACAGCAGCACCTTCAGGCCGCGGCCGCTGGCATCACGGGCGATACCGGCGCCGTTGATGCCACCGCCGATCACCAGCAGGTCGACCTCGTGCATCGCGCCTCCGCATCCCGTCTGTGTAGATCCGACTGTCAGTCGACTCTACAGAACCCGGGTGACGGAAACGACGACGGGCCCCGAAGGGCCCGTCGCGGTACAACAAAGACGCAGAAGCGCTTAGAAGCGGGCGCCGATGCCGAAGCCGACGGTCCACGGATCCATCTTCGCTTCGCCGATCTTCTCGCCGCCGACCTTCACGTCCGGACGCGAACGCATGTAGCGGGCGTCGGCACGGGCGAACCAGGTCGAGTTGATGTTCATGTCCACACCGACGGTGCCGATCACGCCCTTGGCGTCCTTCAGGCGGATGTCGGAGTCGCTGCCGTCGGCCAGGGTTTCATTGCTGAAGGCCGACTGGAAGTAGCCCACGCCCACGAACGGACGGAACACGTTGTCAGCCTGGCCGAAGTGGTACTGGCCGCTCAGCGCGACCGGCTGCTGCTCGACGTTGCCGAGGCGGGCATTGCCCGGGCCCTTCACCTTGTGGTCGAACTTGTCTGCAGCGCCCCACAGTTCAACGGCCCAGTTGTCGTTGATGTAGTAGCTGAAGCTGACGGTCGGTGCCGGGCCGCCATCGACCTTCTTGATGCCGTCGATCGGGTCATTCTTCGGCTGCAGCAGCGAGACGCCGCCAACCACGGCAAAATGCTTGCCCGAGGCGGTATCGGTGGTGCTGCTGTCCTGCGCGAAGGCAGCCGGTGCAAACGCGGCGGAGGTCAGCAGGGCGAGGCTCAGGATACGGATGGAGCGCATGGGGGAATCTCCTAATGTTTCTTGTTTTGGGCCCCCGGTTGCGGGGCGAGCACACCGTAGTCGCCCCAACATGAATCGAATCCGACGCGCGTTAAAAATTAGTTCGCACTGTTCAGCGAACAGCGCGAAATCCCTGTTTCCATGCGGTTTCTGCCCTCCTGGAATATTCATGCAGTTGGAGAAGATGTGAGCGCTGCAACGTTGTGCATCGGCCTGCCTGCGCAGGTGAACGCGGATTGCCGGGTGTTGCTGCTGGGTTCAATGCCCGGTATCGCTTCGTTGCAGGCACAGCATTACTACGCGCACCCGCGCAATCGCTTCTGGCCATTGCTCGGCGATCTGTGCGGCTTCGACCCGGCAATGCCGTACGCGCAGCGACTGCAGGCGCTGGCAGCCAATGGTGTCGGCCTGTGGGATGTGATCGGCCGCTGCGAACGACGCGGAAGCCTGGATGCGGACATCGTGCGTGGCACGGAAGTGGCCAATGCACTTCCGGCACTGATCGCCGCACTGCCTGACCTGCAGCTGATCGGCTGCAACGGTGGCGCGGCCATGCAGGCCTTCCAGCGCTGGGTGCAGCCGCAGCTGGCCACGTCGGCCAAGGTGCTGGCGCTGCCGTCCACCAGTCCGGCCAACGCAGCGTGGTCCTTGCCGCGCCTGCGCCAGGCCTGGCAGCCGGTGGCCGTCGCACTGGCGACATCAAGCGGACATCGGCAGGACAATACGCTACCGACTGGAAGCGCCGGCGGGCCATGAGCAACAGCGTGTCCCGGCTGCGTGCGTACTGAAAACACCTGTAACGGTTGGCGCTGGCTCCCGCTGGCCGCACAATAGACGTTTCCCTACACCAGATTGCCGGAGTTCTCCCCATGGCCGAAATCAAGGAAGCACGTGTCCCCGATATCGGTGACTACAGCGATATCCCGGTAATCGAGGTGCTTGTTGCCGTCGGCGATACGGTGAAGAAGGACCAGGGCCTGGTCACGCTGGAAAGCGATAAAGCGACCATGGAGGTGCCGTCCTCGGTGGCCGGCGTGGTCAAGGAAATCAAGGTCAAGCTGGGCGACAGCCTGTCCGAAGGCAAGGTCGTGGCACTGATCGAAGTGGCCGACGGCGAGGCTGCCCAGCCGGCCGCTGCTGTTGCACCCGCCGCTGCACCCGCACCGGCCAAGGCCGCTGCTCCGGCCGCTGCCACCCAGGCGGCTCCCGCTCCGGCCGCTGCTGCCGCCCCTGCTGCCAGCGGCGGCGCGGTGGAAGCCCTGGTGCCGGATATCGGCGATTACAGCGGCATTCCGGTCATCGAAGTGCTGGTCGCCGTGGGCGATACGGTGAAGAAGGACCAGGGCCTGGTCACGCTGGAAAGCGACAAGGCCACCATGGAAGTGCCGTCGTCGGTCGCCGGCGTGGTCAAGGAGATCAAGGTCAAGGTCGGCGACAACCTGTCGCAGGGCAACGTGGTCGCCATCATCGAAGCCGAAGGCGCTGCCGCCCCGGCCCCGGGCAAGGCTGCCGCCGCTGCTGCCCCGGCCGCCGCCGAGACCGCCACCAAGGTCGAGCCGGTCGCCGTGCCGGCCCAGCCGGACAAGCTGGCCGCCCGCGAGATCGCCAGCGCCCCCTCGGCCGGCGCGCCGACCAGCCCGCCGGTGCAGTTCAATGCCGATGGCGTGCTGCCGGCCAAGGTGCCCTACGCATCGCCGGTGGTGCGCGTGTTTGCCCGTGAGCTCGGTGTCGACCTGCTGCAGGTCAGTGGCAGCGAGAAGGGCGGCCGCATCACCAAGGCCGACGTGCAGAAGTTCGTCAAGGCCGCGCTCAGCGGCGGCGCTCCGGCAGCTGCCGGTGGCACCGTGGCTGCCGGCGGTGGCCTCAACCTGCTGCCGTGGCCGAAGGTTGATTTCAGCAAGTTCGGCGACGTTGAAGTGCAGCCGCTGTCGCGCATCAAGAAGATCTCCGGTGCGAACCTGGCCCGCAACTGGGCGATGATCCCGCACGTCACCCAGTTCGAGCAGGCCGACATCACCGACCTGGAAGGCCTGCGCGTGGCGCTGAACAAGGAGAACGAGAAGGCCGGCATCAAGCTGACCATGCTCGCCTTCCTGATCAAGGCCAGCGCCTCGGCGCTGAAGAAGTTCCCGGAGTTCAACGCCTCGCTCGATGCCAGCGGCGAGAACCTGACCCTGAAGAAGTACTTCAACATCGGCTTCGCTGCCGATACCCCGAACGGCCTGGTCGTTCCGGTCATCCGCGATGTCGACAAGAAGGGCGTGGTGCAGATCGCGCAGGAAACCGGCGAGCTGGCCAAGAAGGCGCGTGACGGCAAGCTGGGCCCGGCCGACATGAGCGGCGGTTGCTTCTCGATCAGCTCGCTGGGCGGCATCGGCGGCACCGCGTTCACCCCGATCGTCAATGCGCCGGAAGTGGCCATCCTCGGCGTCTCCAAGTCGTCCATCCAGCCGGTCTGGAACGGCAAGGAGTTCGCTCCGAAGCTGATGCTGCCGCTGTCGCTGAGCTACGACCACCGCGTCATCGATGGCGCCCTGGCCGCACGCTTCACCACGTACCTCTCGCAGGTGCTGGCCGACATGCGCCGCGTGCTGCTGTAAGGCACCGCTTCGCCCCCACCGTGCGGCCGCTGCCCCTGGCGCGGCCGCCTGTCGAAACGCAGTGACAGCCCGCCGGCCACGCCGGTCGGGCACGAGGAAAACCCACCATGGCCACGATTGAAATCAAGGTTCCCGACATCGGCGATTACAGCGATGTGCCGGTGATCGAAGTGCTGGTCGCCGTTGGCGATACGGTGAAGAAAGACCAGGGTCTGGTGACCCTGGAGTCGGACAAGGCGACCCTGGAAGTGCCGTCCTCGGCAGCCGGCGTGGTCAAGGAAATCAAGGTCAAGCTGGGCGACACGCTGTCCGAAGGCGCGGTCGTCGTGCTGCTGGAGACCGAAGGCGCCGCTGAAGCGCTGGCCAAGGCCGCTGCGCCGGCCCCGGCGGCCGCCGCCCCGGCCAGCAAGCCGCCGGTGACGCCGTCGCACCGCGCCCCCGCCGAGCCCGAAGCACCGAAGCCGGCACTGGCCAGTGGCAAGGCCGCCGACATCGAGTGCGAAATGGTCGTGCTGGGCTCGGGCCCGGGCGGCTACACCGCCGCCTTCCGCGCCGCCGACGTCGGCCTGGATACGGTGCTGGTCGAACGCTACGCCAGCCTCGGCGGCGTCTGCCTCAACGTGGGCTGCATCCCGTCCAAGGCACTGCTGCACGCCGCTGCGGTGATCGACGAAGTCGCCCATGCCGGTGATTTCGGCGTCGAGTTCGGCAAGCCGACCATCACCCTGGACAAGCTGCGCCAGTACAAGGAAAAGGTCGTCAACCAGCTGACCAAGGGCCTGGCCGGCATGGCCAAGCAGCGCAAGGTCCGCAATGTGCAGGGCGTTGGTAAGTTCGTGTCGGCCAACGAGCTGCTGATCACCGCTGAAGACGGCAGCACCCAGTTGCTGCGCTTCCAGAAGTGCATCATCGCCGCCGGTTCGCAGGCGGTGAAGCTGCCGAACTTCCCGTGGGACGACAAGCGCGTGATGGACTCCACCGACGCACTGGAACTGGCCGAAGTGCCGGGTTCGCTGCTGGTCGTCGGTGGTGGCATCATCGGCCTGGAAATGGCCACCGTGTATGGCGCGCTGGGCAGCAAAGTCACCGTGGTCGAGTTCATGGACCAGCTGATGCCGGGCGCCGACAAGGACCTGGTCAAGCCGTTGGCCGATCGCCTGAAGAAGCAGGGCATCGAAGTGCACCTGAAGACCAAGGCCTCGGGCGTCACCGCCGATGCCAAGGGCATCACCGTGACCTTCGAAGCCGCCGAGGAAGGCCAGGCGCCTGCGTTGGCGCAGGGCACCTTCGACCGCGTGCTGGTGGCCGTGGGTCGCTCGCCGAACGGCAAGAAGATCGATGCTGAAAAGGCCGGCGTGCAGGTGACCGATCGTGGCTTCATTCCGGTCGACCGGCAGATGCGCACCAACGTGCCGCACATTTTTGCCATCGGCGACATCGTCGGCAACCCGATGCTGGCCCACAAGGCCACGCACGAGGGCAAGCTGGCGGCCGAAGTGGCTGCCGGGCACAAGAAGGAGTGGGTCGCGCGGGTGATTCCGTCGGTGGCCTACACCAACCCGGAAATCGCCTGGGTTGGCGTCACCGAGACCGAAGCCAAGGCCAAGGGCCTGAAGGTTGGCGTGGCCAAGTTCCCGTGGGCCGCCAGCGGCCGCGCGATCGGCATCGGTCGCACCGAGGGCTTCACCAAGCTGATCTTCGACGAGGACAGCCACCGCATCATCGGCGGCGCGATCGTCGGCGTGCACGCCGGTGACCTGCTGGCCGAGATCGGCCTGGCGATCGAGATGGGTGCCGAGGCCGAGGATATCGGCCACACCATCCATGCGCATCCGACGCTGAGCGAGTCGGTGGCGATGGCCTCGGAAATCTACGACGGCACGATCACCGATCTGTATCTTCCTAAAAAGAAGTAGCGCCGGGCCATGCCCGGCGAAACGGAAAACCCGGCGCAAGCCGGGTTTTTTGTTGGTCGTCTGCGCGAGTCTTCGATCATGCTCACTGCGAGCGTTCGGGCCGCTGCGCGGGCGGCAGGCATTTCGACAAATGTCCCCCGTCGCCCGCCTTCGGCGCTCGCCTCCTCCTTTACTTTGTCGAAACGCCTGCCGCCCGCGCAGCGGCTCGGCTTGCGGAAAGCGGAGCCACAACCACCGCAGCGGCTGCCTGGATGCCTGACACGCGGAGGGAGAGGGGGCGGGGTGCGAAGTAAAGGAGGAGGTGACGGCCGCAGGCCGGCGCCGGGGGACATTCGCACCCCGCCCCCTCTCCCTCCAGCGCTCGACCAACCCGCTTCTACTCGACGATGCAAAGAAAAAACGCGGCCCCCGATGTTCCGGAGGCCGCGCCAGGAGAGAGAATGCTGTGGAAGGGGAGCAGGGTTTAGAAGGTGACGCTGATACCCGCCACCGGGCCCTTGAATTCCTGCTTCAGGCCGATGGTGCCGTCGCTGCCCTTCTTGTCCGCATCCAGCTTGAACCAGTCGTAGCCGGCGAACACGCCGAAGTTCTGGGTGAAGCGGTAATCGACGATCGCGTTGGCGCGGCTGAGGTCACCCTTGTAGTCGTCGAAGCTGCCCCAGCGCGTGTTGAGGTACTGGCCCTGCAGGGTGATCATCCACTTTTCGGACGGGGTGAAGCTCAGGCGTGCACCGACTACCGGCGCCACACCGTCGGTCTTCTCGTCCAGGAACTGGCCTTCATACACCGTGCCCAGATCGGCGTAGCCCTTGGTGCTGACCTTGGCGTACTCGGCACCCAGCTGCAGGCCGAGGTCGAACTTCTCGGTGTCCACCACCGAGTAGTCATACACCAGGCTGGCCACCTGGTACTTCAGTTCGGCCTTGACGAAGCTGTCGGCCGGCACGTTGACGTTGCCGAAGGAAATGTCCTGGCCAAGCGTCTCGCGGCGGTCCTTGTCGTACTTGAAGTAGTTGAACAGCAGGCGCTGGCGGTTGCTGATGCGGAACATGCCGTCGATGCGCGGTTCCCATTCCTTGCCGCCCAGCTTGAAGTCCTCGGAGAAGCCGATGTCCTGGCCGGCGACATTGGTGTTGCCACGCAGGGTGTTGTCCGAGTCGATGTTCATCGCACCCAGGCGCAGGGCGAAGCGGTCATCGCCTTCGGCGGCATGGGCGGAGGAGGCGAACGACGCGCCGGCGGCGAGAAGCGAGAGGGCGAGCAGGGTGGGGACGGAGCGCATCGAAAGAGTCCTTGCAGTGGTTCATCGGAATGAAGGCCACTTTGCCGGACGTCGCTGTCCACCATTCGTGAAGGTATGGTCCACGCGATGTGGACGGTTCAGCGCTGTCAGCGCCCCGCGAAAAGATGGCCCCGGAGCGGCGCTTCGGGGCCATCGTGGGGACCTGCAGGCGAAGCGTCGACGAGGTAGCTGCAGGCAGGTCGGAAGATGGGACCACGGCCGTCGGCGGAAAGTTCCGCCGCCTGCGACCAAAGTTCAATGCGTTGCACCGCAACATCGCGCAGATGGCATTGTCCCCGTGGTGGGCTGCAAAACCGCAGCCCTTACCGCAACTTGCGCTGTTCCGATATGAACAGGCAGCGGTTGTCTCGCAAATTGTCCCATTGCTATAATTTGGCGGCTCGATGAGGCCCCCCTGCTGTAGTCGCCTCAGCCATCCACTTGTAACCACGCGGGACGTCCTGTGCTGAACTCCGTAGAAACGGGTCGGCGACTGATGCTGCGCGCCGCGGTCTACCCGCTGGCCGCGGTGGCTGTCCTGGCTCTGGCCTTCCTGCTGGTGGGGCCGAAGTATGCCCTTGGTGCCCTGGCATCCGGTGTGGCGGTTTCGGCCGGTGGTTGGGTGGCGGCACGGATGGCGCTGGGTGGTGGTGCGCTGGGGGCCGGTTCGGCCATGGCACGCCTGATCGTTGCGATCGTGGCCAAGTGGGCGCTCGTTTTTGGTGTCCTGATGGTGGGGTTCCTGGTCTTCAAGCTGCCTGCACTGGCGCTGTTGGCCGGTATCGCCGTCGGGCTGATGTTCCAGGTCCTGGCCATGGCCAGGCGCTAATCGAATTCATTTAACTTAAGGTTCCGGACACATGGCAGGCGAGGCGCTTACACCCACCTCCTACATCCAGCATCACCTGCACAATCTGACGGCAGGTCATGGCACCCCGTGGGCGATCCACGTGGACACGCTGGTAACCTCGCTGCTGATGGGCCTGGTGATGGTCGTCGCCTTCTGGATGGCGACCCGCAAGGCCACCTCCGGCGTGCCGGGCAAGTGGCAGGCATTCGTCGAGATCTGCCTGGAGTTCGTTGACCGCCAGGCCAAGGACACCTATCACGGCACCAGCAAGCTGGTGACCCCGATCGCGATCACGATCTTCTTCTGGATCCTCCTGATGAACCTCATCAAGATGATCCCGGCCGACTTCATCGCCAAGCCGCTCGAACTGATGGGCGTGCCGTACTGGAAGCCGGTCCCCACCGCCGACGTCAATGCCACCCTGGGCATGTCGATCAGCGTGTTCTTCCTGATGCTGTTCTTCGCGTTGCGCGCCAAGGGTATTGGTGGTTTCACCAAGGAATTCCTGACCGCACCGTTCGGCAAGTGGATGATGCCGTTCAACCTGATCCTGAACATCGTCGAGTGGCTGAGCAAGCCGATTTCGCTGGCGATGCGACTGTTCGGCAACATGTTCGGCGGTGAAATCGTGTTCCTGCTGATCTGGGTGCTGGGCGGTGCAGGTATCGCCGGCATGTTTGCAGGCGCGTTCGCCGGCTTCGGCTGGATGCTGTTCCACCTGCTGGTGATCCCGCTGCAGGCCTTCATCTTCATGATGCTGTCCATCGTGTACCTGAGCCTGTCGGAAGACGCTCACTGAGTTTCGCTTCACCCTTCATCCGTTTGTTTCTAAACCCTTAGCAATCAAGTTCCTGGAGAAAACCATGTACTTCGCCGTCCTGACCAATCTCGCCCAAGTTCAGAGCTCCACCGTCCTCGCCGTCGGCATCATGATCGGCCTGGCCGCGCTGGGCGCCGGTCTGGGTCTGGCCATCATGGCCGGTAAGTTCCTGGAGTCGGCCGCGCGCCAGCCGGAACTGATCCCGGTCCTGCAGGTCCGCATGTTCATCACCGCCGGCCTGATCGACGCCGCCTTCATCATCTCGGTCGCCGTGGGCCTGCTGTTCGCCTTCGCCAACCCGCTGGTCGGCGAGTTCGTCTCGCGCCTGCCGGCAATCGCTGGCTGATCCAGCGAAAGTGAAACGACCGGGCGCCGCAGGCGCCTGGTCGCGGATGAAGGTTCGGAGGCGCCGCCCGTGTGGCGGCGCATCCATCCCGTCACAACCGACTGAGCGAACCCCATGGATATCGGTTTTACCCTCATCGCCCAGGCCCTGGCCTTTGCCGCCCTGATCTGGCTCATCGCGACCAAGATCTGGCCGCCGCTGATGAACGCGATCGAAGAGCGCCAGCAGAAGATCGCTGAAGGCCTCGCTGCTGCCGACCGCAGCCAGAAAGATCTGGCCCAGGCGCAGGACAAGGTCAATGAAGCGCTGAAGGAAGCCCGCACCAAGGCCAACGAGATCATCGACCAGGCCCACGCGCGTGCCAACCAGATCGTCGACGCGGCCCGCAACGAAGCTGTTGCCGAAGCCACCCGTCAGAAGGACCTGGCCCAGGCCGAAATCGACGCCGCCGCCAACCGTGCCCGTGAAGATCTGCGCAAGCAGGTGTCCGCGCTGGCCGTGACCGGTGCCGAAAAGCTGCTCAAGCGCGAAATCGACGCCAACGCCCACAAGGCGCTGCTCGACGAGCTGGCCTCGGAGATTTAAGGATGAGCCAGGCCCTCACGCTTGCCCGCCCGTACGCCCGCGCCGCCTTCGCGACCGCGCGTGACGAAGGCGCGTTCGCGCCGTGGTCGGACGCTTTGGCGTTCTCCGCCCACGTCGCCGCCGACCCGCGCGTGGCGGCCCTGCTCGCCAACCCGGAGCTGGGTCGCGATGACGCCATCGCCCTGCTGGCGCCGGAGTCCCGCGGCGAGACCTACTCGCGCTTCCTGGCTGTGCTTGCCGAGTCGCATCGTCTGCCGCTGCTGCCGGAGATCGCCGGCATGTTCGACGCCCTGCGCGCCGAGGCCGAGCACGTGGTCAAGGCCACGGTGACCTCCGCGGCCGAGCTGTCGGTTGCCGAGCTGGACGCGATCAAGGCCGCGCTGCGCAAGCGCTTCAACCGCGAGGTCGAAGTGGCCACCGCGGTCGACGCCTCGCTGATCGGCGGCGCTGTGATCGACGCCGGCGACGTGGTCATCGATGGTTCGCTGAAGGGCAAGCTGGCCCGTCTGCAGACCGCGCTCGCTAACTGAATTCATTTAACGTCCGGCCCCGCTGCCGGCACTAGGACTTGACGATGGCAACCACGCTCAACCCCTCCGAAATCAGCGAACTGATCAAGAACCGCATCGAGAAGGTCAAGCTGGCCGCGGAATCGCGCAACGAAGGCACCGTGACCAGCGTGTCCGACGGCATCGTGCGCATCTTCGGTCTGGCCGACGTGATGCAGGGCGAAATGATCGAACTGCCGAACAACACCTTTGCCCTGGCCCTGAACCTGGAGCGCGACTCGGTCGGCGCCGTGGTCCTGGGTGGCTACGAGAACGTGCGCGAAGGTGACGTCGCCAAGACCACCGGCCGCATCCTGGAAGTGCCGGTCGGTCCGGAACTGCTGGGCCGCGTCGTCAACGCGCTCGGCGAGCCGATCGACGGCAAGGGGCCGCTGGCCACCCAGCTGACCGCTCCGGTGGAGCGCGTTGCTCCGGGCGTGATCTGGCGCAAGTCGGTCGACCAGCCGGTGCAGACCGGTTACAAGTCGGTCGACTCGATGATCCCGATCGGCCGTGGCCAGCGCGAGCTGGTCATCGGTGACCGCCAGACCGGCAAGACCGCACTGGCCATCGATGCGGTGATCAACCAGAAGGGTACCGGCATCAAGTGCGTGTACGTAGCGATCGGCCAGAAGGCTTCGACCGTTGCCAACATCGTGCGCAAGCTGGAAGAGAACGGCGCCCTGGCGCACACCATCGTGGTGGCTGCCACCGCGTCCGAATCGGCCGCGATGCAGTACATCAGCGCCTACTCGGGCTGCACCATGGGCGAGTACTTCATGGACCGCGGCGAAGACGCGCTGATCGTGTACGACGATCTGTCCAAGCAGGCCGTGGCCTACCGCCAGATCTCGCTGCTGCTGAAGCGCCCGCCGGGCCGTGAAGCCTACCCGGGTGACGTGTTCTACCTGCACTCCCGTCTGCTCGAGCGCGCTGCCCGCGTGTCCGAAGAGTACGTCGAGAAGTTCACCAACGGTGCGGTGACCGGCAAGACCGGTTCGCTGACCGCGCTGCCGATCATCGAGACCCAGGCCGGCGACGTTTCCGCGTTCGTTCCGACCAACGTGATCTCGATCACCGACGGCCAGATCTTCCTGGAAACCGATCTGTTCAACGCCGGCATCCGCCCGGCCGTGAACGCCGGTATCTCGGTGTCGCGCGTCGGTGGTTCGGCGCAGACCAAGATCATCAAGAAGCTGTCCGGCGGCATCCGTATCTCGCTGGCCCAGTACCGCGAGCTGGCTGCGTTCGCGCAGTTCGCCTCGGACCTGGACGAAGCCACCCGCAAGCAGCTTGAGCGCGGCCAGCGCGTCACCGAGCTGATGAAGCAGAAGCAGTACGCGCCGATGTCGATCGCCAACCAGGCGCTGTCGATCTACGCCGTCAACGAGGGCTACCTCGACGACGTGCCGGTCAGCAAGCTGCTGGCGTTCGAAGAAGGCCTGCACGCGCATTTCGCCAACACCCAGGGCGAACTGATCGGCAAGGTCAACGCCACCGGCGGTTGGGACAACGACATCGAAGGTGCCTTCAAGAAGGGCATCGTCGAGTTCAAGACCACCGGCAGCTGGTAATCGAGGTCCTGTAGAGCGGAGCGATGCTCCGCTGGACCAGACGATCAAACGGTTGAACAACGCGGGGCCCCGGCCCCGCGCCACGGGAATAAAAGATGGCAAGCGGACGCGAAATCAAAACCAAGATCAAGAGCGTGCAGAACACCCGCAAGGTGACGCGCGCCCTGGAAATGGTCTCGGCCTCCAAGATCCGCAAGGCGCAGGATCGGATGAAGACCTCGCGTCCGTACGCGCAGGCGATGAAGCAGGTGATCGGCCACCTGGCGCAGGCCAGCACCGACTACCAGCATCCGTTCCTGGTCGAGCGTGAGCAGGTCAAGCGGGTCGGTTTCATCGTGATCTCCTCCGATCGCGGTCTGGCCGGCGGCCTCAACAACAACCTGTTCCGCAGGATGCTTGGCGAAGCCAAAGCCTGGCAGGACAAGGGCGCCGAAGTGGACCTGGTGACCATCGGCCAGAAGGCATCGACCTTCTTCCGCCGGGTCAAGGTGAACATGGTCGGCACGGTGACCCACATCGGCGACACGCCGAAGCTGGAGTCGCTGATCGGTGTGATCAAAGTCATGCTCGACGCCTTCACCGAAGGCAAGGTCGACCGCGTGTACCTGGTCTACAACCGCTTCGTCAACACGATGACGCAGAAGGCCAGCTTCGATCAGCTGCTGCCGCTGCCGGCCGCTGAGAAGCAGGTTGCGCACCACGACTGGGACTACCTGTACGAACCCGATGCCGCGACCGTGCTCGAGCACGTGATGACGCGTTACATCGAGTCGCTGGTGTACCAGGCGCTGCTGGAAAACGTCGCTTCCGAGCATGCCGCGCGCATGGTGGCGATGAAGTCGGCCAGTGACAACGCCAACAAGCTGATCGGAACCCTGCAGCTGGTCTACAACAAGGCCCGCCAGGCAGCGATCACCCAGGAAATCTCCGAAATCGTCGGCGGCGCGGCAGCAGTCTGACCGCGTTCGTTAAAAGCACACATTTAGAGGATGCAGCAATGAGTCAGGGCAAGATCGTTCAGATCATCGGCGCCGTCGTCGACGTCGAATTCCCCCGCGAGTCGGTGCCGAAGGTGTACCACGCGCTGAAGGTGGACAACACCGAAATCACCCTGGAAGTGCAGCAGCAGCTCGGTGACGGCGTGGTCCGCTGCATCGCGCTGGGCTCCACCGATGGCCTGAAGCGCAACCTGGTGGCCACCAACACCGGCCGCGGCATCTCCGTGCCGGTCGGCGCTGGCACCCTGGGCCGCATCATGGACGTGCTCGGCCGCCCGATCGACGAAGCCGGTCCGGTCGCCTCCAGCGACACCTGGGAAATCCATCGCGCTGCTCCGTCGTATGAAGACCAGTCCCCGGCCACCGAGCTGCTGGAAACCGGCATCAAGGTCATCGACCTGATGTGCCCGTTCGCCAAGGGCGGCAAGGTCGGCCTGTTCGGCGGCGCCGGCGTCGGCAAGACCGTCAACATGATGGAACTGATCAACAACATCGCCAAGGCGCACAGCGGTCTGTCCGTGTTCGCCGGCGTGGGTGAGCGTACCCGTGAGGGCAACGACTTCTACCACGAGATGAAGGACTCCAACGTCCTGGACAAGGTCGCGATGGTGTACGGCCAGATGAACGAGCCGCCGGGCAACCGTCTGCGCGTCGCCCTGACCGGCCTGACCATGGCCGAGTACTTCCGCGACGAGAAGGACGAGAACGGCAAGGGCAAGGACGTGCTGCTGTTCGTCGACAACATCTACCGCTACACCCTGGCCGGTACCGAAGTGTCGGCACTGCTGGGTCGTATGCCGTCGGCAGTGGGTTACCAGCCGACCCTGGCCGAGGAAATGGGCGTCCTGCAGGAGCGCATCACCTCGACCAAGAATGGTTCGATCACCTCGATCCAGGCCGTCTACGTGCCGGCCGATGACTTGACCGATCCGTCGCCGGCGACCACCTTCGCCCACCTTGACTCGACCGTGACCCTGTCGCGTTCGATCGCTTCGCTGGGTATCTACCCGGCGGTCGATCCGCTGGACTCCACCAGCCGCCAGATGGACCCGCTGGTCATCGGCCACGAGCACTACGACACCGCCCAGCGCGTCCAGCAGACCCTGCAGAAGTACAAGGAACTGAAGGACATCATCGCCATCCTGGGCATGGACGAACTGTCCGAAGAAGACAAGCAGGCCGTGTCGCGCGCCCGCAAGATCGAGCGCTTCTTCAGCCAGCCGTTCCACGTGGCCGAAGTGTTCACCGGCTCGCCGGGCAAGTACGTGTCGCTGAAGGACACCATCCGTGGCTTCAAGGCCATCGTCGATGGCGAGTACGACCACCTGCCGGAGCAGGCGTTCTACATGGTCGGCAGCATCGAAGAAGCGGTCGAGAAGGCCAAGAAGATGGCCGAGAAGGCCTGATGCGGCGGGGACGGGCACACGCCCGTCCCGACCGTGACACGGGGTGGGCCTGCGCCCACCGCTGCGGAATCCCTGCGGTGGGTTCGACCCGCCCCCTAGCGAAGAGAGTTACATGAGCACCATCCGTTGCGACATCGTCAGCGCCGAGCAGGAAATCTTCCGTGGCGAAGCGACCCTGGTCGTGGCCACCGGTGAGCTGGGCGAGCTGGGCATCGCGCCCAAGCACGCACCGCTGATCACCCGCCTGAAGCCGGGCAAGGTGGTAGTGACCACGCCGAGCGGCGAGCAGCTGGATTTCGCCATTTCCGGCGGCATCCTGGAAGTGCAGCCGCAGGTGGTGACCGTGCTGGCCGACACCGCGATCCGCGCACAGGACATCGACGAAGCCTCGGTCCGCAAGGCCAAGGAAGAAGCCGAACGCATCCTGGCCAACCGCGGCGAAGCGATGGAAGTGGCTGAAGCCCAGCAGAAGCTGGCAGAGGCCGTCGTCCAGCTGCAGGCGCTTGAGCGCCTGCGCAAGACCCTCAAGCACTGAGGTCCAGCGCCATCAAGCAGGAACGCCGGCCCAGTGCCGGCGTTTTTGTATGTGTCGACAACGCAGCGGAAACGCCGTTACCGGTACACGACATGGCGCAGCAGCAGGAAAGACACCACCGCCAGGCCCGCTTCCACCAGCGGCTTTGCCAGCCAGGCGTACCGCAGGCCCAGCGCATGGTCGGCGGCGGCCACCAGCAGCGTGCTGGCCATGGTCAGCAGCAGCCACAGCGGCAGGAATCGTGCGAAGCGGCGCCAGCCCAGGCGCTGCCCGTTGGCGTCGGCGAAGGTGATGCGTCCATTGAGCCAGAAACCCAGCAGCATGCCGGCCACGCGTCCGCAGACGTTGCCGGGCGCAGCCGGCATGCCGGCCGCCGTCGCCAGCACGAACACCGCCCAGTCCAGCAGCAACTGCAGCAGGCCGATGACGAGATAGGAACGGCCTTGGCGGAGCAGGCTCATGGTGCCGGGGTCATGGTGGGGGCTCCATGTTAACGGCCCCCGTTCTAGAATCACCGCCATCGAATCGTGGACCGCCCGCATGACCCAACCCCTGCACGTGATCATCCTCGCCGCTGGCGCCGGCAAGCGCATGAAGTCGGTGCTGCCCAAGGTACTGCAGCCGATTGCCGGCCAGCCGATGCTGGCGCATGTGATCGCCACCGCGCGGGAACTGCAGCCCGCCGCCATCCACGTGGTGTACGGCCACGGCGGGGACCAGGTGCGGAGCTACTTCGCTGACCAGCCGGACCTGTTGTGGGCGGAACAAGCGCAGCAGCTGGGTACCGGTCACGCCGTGGCCCAGGCCATGCCGGAGGTGCCCGACGCCGCCCAGGTGCTGGTGCTGTACGGCGATGTGCCGTTGATCCGTGCGCAGACCCTGCGCGACCTGCTGGCCCAGCCGGGCCGGCTGGCCGTGCTGGTGGCCGATGTCGAGGATCCCACCGGCTATGGTCGCGTGCTGCGCGATGCCGAAGGCAAGGTCGGGGCGATTGTCGAGCAGAAGGACGCCGATGACGAACAGCGCCGGGTGCGCATCATCAACACCGGCATCATCACTGCCGAGTCGACGGCGCTGCGCCGCTGGCTGTCGCAGCTGTCCAACAGCAACGCGCAGGGCGAGTACTACCTGACCGATGTGTTCGCCTTTGCCGCCCGCGAGTTCACTCCGGCGGAGATGGCCCTGGTGGCCGATGCGCAGGACGCCGAAGGCGCGAACGATCCGTGGCAGCTCTCGCAGCTGGAACGGGCCTGGCAGCGGCGCGCGGTGCGCGCGCTGTGCATCCAGGGCGCGCGCGTGCGCGATCCGTCGCGGGTCGATATCCGGGGTGAGGTGATCGTCGGCAGCGATGTGATGATCGATGTCGATGTGATTCTTGAAGGCAAGGTGGTACTCGGCGATGGCGTGACCATCGGCCCGTTCACCCGGCTGAAGGACGTCACTCTCGGCGCGGGCACCGAAGTGCGTGCGCACTGCGATGTGGAAGGCGTGATCAGCGAGGGTGCGGCGCAGATCGGCCCGTTCGCGCGCCTGCGCCCGGGCACCGTGCTGGCCGATGGCGTGCACGTGGGCAACTTCGTGGAAACCAAGAAGGTCACCCTGGGAGTGGGCAGCAAGGCCAACCACCTCACCTATCTGGGCGACGCGGTGATCGGCAGCAAGGTCAACATCGGTGCGGGCACCATCACCTGCAACTACGACGGGGTGAACAAGTCGACCACCACCATCGGCGACAACGCTTTCATCGGCTCCAACAGTTCGCTGGTGGCGCCGGTGCTGATCGGTGAAGGCGCGACGATTGCTGCCGGTTCGGTCATCACTCGCACTGCGCCGGACGGCAAGCTGACCGTTGCCCGTGCGCGCCAGGAAACCATCGATGGCTGGCAGCGCCCCATCAAGAAAAGCTGAGCCGAGGCCACCGCGCGTCGATGAACTGAGTGCGCTGCCCCGCATCGAACAGCGTGCGGGTGAACTGCTGCGCGGGCACGAGGCGTACCCGGTGTTCTCCGGTCATGGACTGGACCTTCCCACGTTGCAGGCCGGACTGCGGCGCGGCCTGTTGTGGATCATCGAAGGCGCCGATGGCGGCATCGCCGGCTATCTGCTGGGCGGTACGCTCGACGGCGATTTCCATGTGCTGCAGATGGATGTGGATCCCAATCATGCTCGCCGTGGCTACGGACGGGCGTTGCTGCAGCATGCACTCGCCGAGGCCAAGGTGCTTGGCTATCCGGCGGCGGTGCTGACCACGTTGTCCGATGTGCCGTGGAATGCGGCTTTCTATGCCAGCGAAGGATTCACCCTGCTGCCGGAGCCAGAGTGGGGCGCGGGCCTGCGAGGGGTGATGGCCGAGGAGGCCGCGTCGGGATTCCCGATGCACCTGCGGGTGGCGATGCGACGGGTGCTTTAGTTTTGCTTCTCCTGTTGATTGCTGAAGGTTGATAACGGTTCATGGGTGTCACTCTTCTTTTCGCGCGAAAAGAAAAGTAACCAAAAGAAACGCGCCGCCAGTCCGCGAGCCGTCGTGCTGCGCACGCCGGTACCCTGCGCTCCTCGGTCCGTCGAGGGACGGCGCGGGAACTCGCTGCGCTCAGACACCCGCGCCTCTTCGCCCTCGCCGGCCCTGCGGTGCTCGGCTCGCTTCAAGGCGGACCCAAGTCAAAGGCCACAGCTGCACCCAGTAGATCCACGCCATGCGTGGATGCTTTTGCTCTGCTTCTCGAGTCCGTCTTGAAGCGAGCCGAGCACCGATGCGCAGCACGACGGCTCGCGGCCGGCGGAACGCTTCTTTTGGTTGCTCTTCTTTGCGTACAAAGAAAAGTGACGCCCATGAACAATGATCAACCTTCAGCCATCAATAGAGGAAGGAAGAACAAACCTACCCCACCGGCAACAGGATCGACACACACAGCCCGCCGTCGGTGCGGTTCTGCAGTGACACGCGACCACCGTGCGCCTCGACGATCTCGCGGGTGAGGGCCAGCCCCAGCCCGGTGCCGTTGCGCTTGGTCGAATAGAACGGCATCAGCGCATTCTGCAGCACCTGCTCGTTCATGCCCTTGCCGCGGTCCAGCACATCCAGCCGCAGCCACTGCGGCAGCCGGGTCAGCTGCACCTGCACGTCGTCGTTGGGCGGATCGGCTTCGGCGCAGGCCTCGTGTGCATTCTTCAGCAGGTTGAGCAGGGCCTGGCCGAACTGGGCGATGTCGATCCGGCTGCTCAGTTCCTCGTCGGGTGCACGCTCCATCGTGAACGGAATCTGCTGGCACAGGCTGGACAGGAACGGCGCCCAGTGCACGGTCTGCAGCTGCGGCTGCGGCAGCTTGGCGAAACGCGCGTAGCCGCGGATGAAGCCTTCCAGGTGGCGGGCGCGGTCTTCGATGGTGGTGAAGATCTCCGGCAGCCGGTCGAAGCGTTCGCGCTTGACCAGTTCGCCGCCGGAGTGCGCCAGCGATGCGATCGGCGCCAGCGAGTTGTTGAGTTCGTGGCTGATCACCCGGATCACCTTCTTCCAGGTCTGTACTTCCTGCCGGCGCAGTTCGGCAGTGAGCTGGCGTACCAGCAGCAGGTCATGCGGGCGGCCGTTGAGCTGGAACGCGCGCCGCGACAGGTGATAGACCTGTTCGTCGTCCTCGTCGCCTTCCACGCCGTCTTCGCTTTCCGACTTCACCGCAAACAGGCTGTCGCCGCCGCGGCCGATGGCATCGCGCAGTTCCACCGGCAGCTGCTCGAGCACGTCTTCCATGCGCTGGCCTTCCAGCTTCCAGCCGCTGTGCAGCAGCTTGCGCGCGGCCAGGTTGGAGAACACCACGCGGGAAATGCCATCGCCACCGGCGGCGATCAGCAGCATCGCCACCGGGGTGTTCTGCACCATGGTATCCAGCAGCAGTTCGCGCTGCACGAGGCCCTGGCGTTGTGCGCGCAGCACTTCCCCCAGCTCGCGGTGTGCCTGCACCAGGTCACCCAGTTCGTCATTGCCGGGCCAGTAGATGCCGAAGTTGTACTCACCGTCGCGGTAGCTGCTGGTGGTCCCGGACAGCGCCCGCATCAACGAGCGCACCGGTGCGGTGGCGCGGCGCAGCGTCCACCACATCAATGACAGCAGGATGATCGTGGAGACCGTGGTCACCACCCAGCCATGGTCCATCCAGTAGGCCAGCAGCCACGGCAGCGCGGCAGCCAGCGCCAGCACCGGCAGCAGGCGCAGGAACAGGCGGAAGGTGAATGAGCGTCGCTTCATTCGCGTGGGATGCCGTGACGGTCCATACGCCGGTACAGCGCCTGCCGGCTCAGTCCAAGCTCGTTGGCCGCCTGTGCGATGACGCCGTGATTGCGTGCCAGCACTTCTTCGATGCGTGCGCGATCGGGATCATTGCCGGCGCTTGGCGTCGGGCGCGGTGCAGCAGGTGTACGCGGCAGGTTGAGATCGGCCACTTCGATGCGGTTGCCGGTGGCCAGCAGTTCGGCACGCTGGATCACGTTGCGCAGCTCGCGCACGTTGCCCGGCCACAGGTGGCGCTGCAGTGCGGTGGCCGCCGTGCTGGACAGCGGCTTGCCGATGCTGAGGAAATGCTCGGCCAACGGCACGATGTCGCCGGGGCGGTCGGCCAGCGGCGGCAGCGTCAGTTCCACCGTGTTGAGCCGGTAGTAAAGGTCTTCGCGGAACGTACCTTCGCGGATCATCGCCGGCAGGTCGGCATTGGTCGCGCTGACCACGCGCACCTTGACCTGGCGTTCGCGGTTGGAGCCCAGGCGTTCGAAACGTCCTGTCTCCAGCACGCGCAGCAGCTTCATCTGCCCACCCAGCGACAGGTTGCCGATCTCATCCAGGAACAGCGTGCCGCCGTCGGCTGCCTCGAACTTGCCTTCGCGCGCCTTGTTGGCGCCGGTATAGGCGCCGGCCTCGGCACCGAACAGTTCGGCCTCGATCAGTTCGGAGGGCAGGGCGCCACAGTTCACCGCCACGAACGGACCCTTGGCCACCAGCGAGTTGGCCTGGATGATCTGCGCGATCTTCTCCTTGCCCGCGCCATTGGGGCCAGTGATCAGTACCGGCAGCTCCGAGCGCGCGACCTGGCAGGCCAGGGCGATCACCCGCTCGCTGGCGGGGTCGGCGAACACTGCGCCACACAACGCGTACTTGTCTTCCAGCGCATGCCGCTGGCGCTGTTCGCGCTGGCGTCGCTGGTCCAGCTCGCGCCGCGCTTCGGACAATTCCAGCAGGTTGTTGACCGTGGTCAGCAGCTTGCGGTCATCCCAGGGCTTGGCCAGGTAGTCGGCGGCACCGGCCTTGACCAGGTCCACCGCGCTGCTCAGGTGGGTCCAGGCCGTCAGCAGGATCACCGGCAGATCGGGGTGGCGTTCGCGGATCTGTGCGAACAGCGCCTCGCCTTCCTCACCGGAGGTGGTGTCCTCGCTGAAATTCATGTCCTGGATCACCAGGTCCACCGGCTGCGATTCCAGCAGCGCCAGCCCTTCGGCCGGGCTCTGCGCCAGCAGGGTGTCGATGTCGTGCAGGGAGAACAGCACGTCCAGCGCGGTTCCCACGCTGGCGTTGTCGTCGATGATCAGGATCGCAGGCATGGGTCGCAAAGAGGGTAGCGCCGGGCCATGCCCGGCGGGGCGGGTGCAGTTGCAGCGGCTGGAACCGCCGGGCATGGCCCGGCGCTACCGGGCCGCTCTGCAATATAGCGAAACCAGCGGTAGCGCAGGGGCGTCCGGACTCAGCGCCGTGGCGGCGGCGGCGGCGGAGCCGGAGGGGGTGGCGGCGGCGCCAGCGCGGGGCGCCACTGGGCCACGTTCACCGGTACCGTGAGCATCCGGCCATCGCGGCGCAGCAGCAGGTGGACGGTGGGCGTCGATGCCGCCCGCACTGCGTCGGCGAGCTGTTCGATCTGCCGCACCGGCGAATCGTCCACGCGTAGGATGCGGTCGCCATGGCGCACGCCGAAGCGCGCCTCCGGGCTGGCCGCATCCACCCTCACCACGCCTTCGGTCGAGCGCAGCGCCAGCCGCGCATCGTCCTGGCGCCACTCCAGCGTCTGCGCGCTGCTGCTGCCGGCGAGTACCGGCAGCGGCAGGGCCAGCAACAGCACCAGCAGGCTGGCGCGCATCTCACGCCCCCCGCGTGGCGACGGCCGGTGGCACCGCCGCAGCGCGGCGGGCCGGGCCGAACACGGCGATCTGGCCGAGCAGCCACAGCAGCGCTGCGCCCAGCGGCAGGTACAGCAGCGGCATGCGCGGCAGCTCGTACATGTTCATCAGGGCCAGGTTGATGGCGTACGCCGCCAGCATGCCCAGCACGATGCCCAGCGTGGCCAGCAGGAAGTTCTCGGTCTGGAAGTAGCGCAGGATCTGCCCGCGGGTGGCGCCCAATGCGCGGCGGATGCCGATCTGCTTGCTGCGCTGCTGCACCCAGAAGCTGGCCAGGCCGACGATGCCCAGGGCGGTGACAACCAGCAGCGCCACGCAGACCGTCACCAGCAGGCCGACCATCGAGCGGTCGTTCTTGAAGTAGTCGGCACGCTGTTCCTGGTAAGTCAGTTTCTCGCGCACAAGGCGGTTGGGGTCGTTGTGCTCCAGCGCGGCCAGCGCACCCTTCAGCACTTCATCGCGGCGTTCCGGTGAAGTGCGCAGCATGTACGGGCCGCGGGTGAAGTCGGTACGTACCGGCAGGATCATCGACAGGGTGCTGTTGTCGTTGTAGTCGGTGGGGGTGGCCAGATGGGCGACCACACCAACCACATGCAGGGCCTGGTTGCCCATGTAGAAGGTCTTGCCCAGCGCGCTCTGGTCCGGGTACATCTTGGCGGCGACCTGCTGGTTGATGATCACCGGTGCGGCGCGGTCGGGCTTCGGATTCTTCTGTGCTTCTTCCAGATCGATGTACTCGCTGGGCTGGAAGTCGCGGCCGGCGACCAGCTGCAGGCCGAGCGTGGACAGCGCGTTCTCGCCAACCATGTACTGCGACACGAAGGCTGTCGGCCGTTCCTGGTCACGCTCGCGCGAGATGCTGGTGTTGCTCGAATTGCGGCGGAACGGCAGCTGGTTGACCTTGGCCACGCTGGTCACGCCCGGGATCGCGCGCAGCGATGCCAGGTCTTCGTTGGTGCGGGCCATGGCGTTGGTCTGCTTGCCGATGCCGCTGACCCGGACCATGACCAGTTCGTTCTCGGCCAGGCCGCTGGGCTGGCTGATCTTTTCCACGCGCTGGGTGACCAGGAACAGGGCATTGCAGACGATGGCGCAGGTCAGGGCGATTTCCAGCACGATCAATGCGGCTGCGGTCTTGTGCCGGCGCAGGGTGCTGAGGATGGGGCGGATGTCCATGGGAAGTCCTCGTTCTCGTGCTTACTGCGACTTGAGCTGGATGGCCGGGGTGACCTGCATCGCGCGCCAGGCGGGCAGGAAGCCGGCAGCAATGCTGGCCAGCAGGGTCAGGCCGAGGGCGAGCAGCAGCATGCTGCCGTCGAGGTGGGCCAGCTTGGCGTAGTCCACCGGCTGCTGGCGCACTGCATACAGGCCCAGCAGAGCCAGGCCGATGCCGAGCACGCCGCCGACCACGCCCACCGCGCCCGCCTCGACCAGGCACTGCAGGAAGATCTGCCCGCGGCTTGCACCCAGTGCGCGGCGCACGCCGATCTCACCGCTGCGGCGCAGGAACTTGGCCAGCAGCAGGCCGACCGTGTTGACCAGGCAGACACCGAGGAAACCCAGGGCCAGCCACATCTGCAGGCGCACGTCGCTGGGTACCGCGTTGTTGAAGGTCAGCCACTCCATCACGGTGCGCAGGCGCACGTTGGCCGGGCGCTCGAAACGGCCGGCAGCCCGCTGCTGGTCCGAGTAGTTCACCAGGTAGCGGCGGTAGTCCTCGGCCTTGGACGGGTCGAGCTCCACCCAGTACTGGATCCAGGTGCACGGCGCGTTGATCGAATTGCTGTCGTCATCGGGTGCGCCGTCGCGGAAGCAGTTCATGTTGCCGTTGCTGCCGAGCTTGAGGTCCATCGCGGTGGACAGCGGCATCATCAGGTCCTCTTCGCGGCCATAGTTGCCCACGGTCAGGTCGAAGAAGTGCGGTTCCGGATTCCAGGAGTCCATCACCCCGATCACCCGCAGCGAATGGCCATCGGCACGGATCTCACGGCCGACACTGTCCGCTCCCTGGAACAGCTTGTCGTTGATCACCTTGGACAGCACCACCACGCGGGAGCGACCGTCATCGTCGCTGGCCGTCCAGGCACGGCCATACAGCATCGGCACATTGAACATCGGGAAGAAGTCAGCCGATGTCCAGCGGGTGTCGATGTTGAACGGCTTCAACGTGCTGCCTTCCGGCTCGATGGTCGCGTCACCGGCACTCATCATCGCCTGGCGCTCGCCACGCTTCTCGCGCAGCAGCGTCTCGGCATCGAAGCGGGTCATCTGGGTCTCCGGCTCTTCGCCGGTCAGGTAACCCGAGCGCGGGCGCGGATCGACCTGCACGTAGAACAGGCGGTCGCTCTTGTCAGGGATCGGGTCGCCGGACAGCACGTGGAACACGGTCAGGGTGGTCATCGAAGCACCGATGCCCAGCGCGATGGCCACCACCATCAGCGCGGTCAGTACCTTGTTGCGGCGGAAGCTGCGTACCGCCAGTCGGGCGTAGTAGGCGAACATGGTCGTGCCCTCACTCGTTGACGGCGACGATGCGACGCGGGGTGGTCAGCACCGGCTCGCGCACCAGGTCGGTGACCTGGCCGTCGACGATGTGCACGTTGCGCTGCGCGCGTGCGGCCAGTTCCGGGTCATGGGTGACCATCACGATGGTGGTGCCGGCAGCGTTGATCTCCTCCAGCAGTTCCATCACCCCGCGCGCCATCTGCGTGTCCAGGTTGCCGGTCGGTTCGTCGGCCAGCAGCAGGCGCGGGCTGCCGGCCAGGGCACGGGCGATCGCCGCGCGCTGCTGCTGGCCGCCGGAGAGTTCGTTCGGGTAGTGCTTCATGCGCGAGCCCAGGCCGACCTGGCTCAGCGCCTTTTCGATGCGCTCGCGGCGCTCGCCGGCGCTCATCCTGCGGTAGCGCAGCGGCACGTCGACGTTGTCGAACAGGTTGAGGTCCGGAATCAGGTTGAAGCCCTGGAAGATGAAGCCGATCTTCTGGTTGCGCAGGCGGCTGCGGGCATCATCGCCGAGCTTGCTGACGTCCTGGCCATCAAGCATGTAGGTGCCGCTGGTGAAGGTTTCCAGCAGGCCGGCGATGTTGAGGAAGGTGGTCTTGCCGGAGCCGGACGGACCGGTGACGGCGACGAACTCGCCTTCCTTGACCTGCAGTTCCAGTGAACGCAGCGCGTGGGTTTCCACCTGTTCGGTACGGAAGACCTTGGCGACCGAACGCATTTCGAGCATGTACATGGGGTGTCCTCTCTCCAGGATGTATGAGTTGTCAGTTGACGGAGACGCGTTCGGCGTCCTTGAACAGGTCGCTGCCCGAGACCACGATGCGGTCCCCCGGCTGCACACCCGACTTGATTTCCACTTCGCCCAGGCTGCTGACGCCCAGTTCGACCGGACGACGCACCGCGGTGCGGCCATCCATTACGTACGCCACACCGTTGCCCTGTTCCACGAACGGGCCGCGCTCGACCTTCATGACATTCCTGCGGGTATCCAGCAGCACCCGCACCGACATCCGCTGGCTCTGGCGCAGGCCTTCAGGCTGGGCTGCGGCAAAGCGGACGCGTGCGTTGACTTCGCCATTGACCACTTCCGGCGACACCGCACTGATCTCGCCCGGGAACGGCTGGCCATTGCCACCGGTCAGCTGCGCCGGCATGCCGATCGCCAGATCGCGCGCGAAGCTCTCCGGCACCTTGATCTCGACTTCGAACTTGGACAGGTCGACCACGCCCAGCACCGGCGCGTTGGCGGCAAGGTTGGTGGCCTGGGTGGCCTGCACCTGGCCGACCTGGCCATCGAACGGTGCACGCAGGGTCAGTGCGTCGACCTGGCGCCGCACTTCGGCCACCACGGCCTTCTGGCGGTCGGCCAGCAAACGCTTGTTGCGTGCGTCCAGGTCCGCGCCCTGGCTCTGCAGGCGTGCATCGGTGGTGGCATTGACCAGGCTGATGTCGGCCTTCTTCAGGGTGTCCTGGGCCTTGGCCAGATCGATCTGCGGCACCGCGCCGCCATCGAAGCCGCGCTGGTAGCGCTGCAGGTCGCGGTCGGCGGCCTGCCGCTCGATGCTGGCCTGGTCGGTTTCCTTGCGCGATTTGGCCCGGGCCAGGGTGGCATCCAGGTTGGCGCGGCTGGCCTCGGCCTCCAGGCCGGCCAGGGTGGCCTCCTCCTGGGCGAGTTTGCTGCGCAGCTCGGGGCTGTCGATGATCGCCAGCTCCTGGCCCTTCTTGACCACGTCACCGGCGACCACCTTCAGGTCCACCGTGCCGGCGGAGATGGCGTACAGCACCGGGCTGTTGGCGGCGATCACGCGGCCGTCGGCGGCGATGTCGCGCACCAGGTCGCCGCGCTGCACTTCGGCGATGCGCACCCGGCTGCTGTCGAACGAGCTGCTGGCATTGGACCACGCATGCACGGCCCAGCCGATGCCGGCCAGCAGCGCGATACCCGCCAGGGCGGGCCAGCGGTAACGATGCCATGCGGCCTTGGGGGCACTGGCTGAAGCGGAGGAAACGATCTGGTCCTGGGCGGAGGTGTCGCGGATCATCGGGTTCGTGCCTGTCGGTGGTGCCAGAGTGGTGCTATGGATAAAGCACACAGCGTGCCAACTTTATTTCCTTTTCCATCAATGAGTTGAACATGTGTCGCTACTGTCCGGGTGTCCGCGGACACCTTTCCGGACACTTTCATTAAGCGGACAGGAGGGGGCTGGCGGACACGCAGGCTAGAATGCGGCGACCGTCTTCAAGGAAATGCGTGACATGTGTGGAATCGTGGGTGCGATCGCCGGGCGCGACGTGGTGCCGCTGCTGATCGAAGGACTGAAGCGACTGGAATACCGCGGCTACGATTCCTCCGGCATCGCCGTGATCGATCAGGCCGAACGGCCCGAGGTGCGCCGCGTACGCCGCACCGGTCGTGTCTCGGAGATGGCCACTGCTGCCGAGGCTGAAGGCTTCAACGCCAGCCTCGGTATCGGCCACACCCGCTGGGCCACCCATGGTGGTGTCACCGAGGCGAACGCGCATCCGCACATCAGCCATGGCGTGGCGCTGGTGCACAACGGCATCATCGAGAACCATGAGGAGCAGCGCGAGAAGCTGCGCGCGCTGGGCTACACCTTCGAGTCGCAGACCGACACCGAAGTGATCGCCCACCTGATCCACCACCATCTGAAGAAGGGCGATGACCTGCTGGTCGCGCTGCAGCACACGGTGAAGGAACTGACCGGTGCCTATGCGCTGGCCGTGGTCAGCCGTGCCGAGCCGGAACGCTTCGTCTGTGCCCGCATGGGCTGCCCGCTGCTGGTCGGTCTGGGCGAGGGCGAGAACTTCGTGGCGTCCGATGTGTCGGCCGTGCTGTCGGCCACGCGCAAGGTGATCTTCCTGGAAGAGGGCGACACCGCCGAGATCCGCCGGGATGGCGTGAGCATCTTCGATGGCAACGATCAGCCGATCGAGCGCGATGTGCATCTCTCCGATGTCTCGCTGGCCTCGCTGGAGCTGGGTCCGTACCGCCACTTCATGCAGAAGGAGATCCACGAGCAGCCGCGCGCGCTGGGCGACACCATCGAAGCGGCGATCGACGCTGGTGGCTTCCCGGCCGAACTGTTCGGCAAGAATGCCGAAGCGGTGCTGTCGGGTATCGAGGGCGTGCAGATCCTGGCCTGTGGTACCAGTTACTACTCGGGCCTGACCGCGCGCTACTGGATCGAGGCCATCGCCGGCCTGCCGTGCAGCGTGGAGATCGCCAGCGAGTACCGCTACCGCGCCGCGTATGCCAATCCCAAGCACCTGATCGTGACCATCTCCCAGTCCGGCGAAACGCTGGACACGATGGAAGCGCTGAAGTACGCCAAATCGCTGGGCCACACGCACACGCTGTCGATCTGCAACGTTCCGGAAAGCGCGATTCCGCGCGCCAGCGAACTGGTCTGCTACACCCGTGCCGGCGCCGAGATCGGCGTGGCCTCGACCAAGGCGTTCACCACCCAGCTGGCCGCGCTGTTCCAGCTGACCGTGGTGCTGGGCAAGCTGCATGGCCGCGTTGATGCCGCACAGGAAGCGGACTACCTGGAGCAGCTGCGTTTCCTGCCGGGCAGCGTGCAGCATGCGTTGAACATGGAACCGCAGATCGCCGCATGGGCCGAGCGCTTCGCACGCAAGAGCAGTGCGCTGTTCCTCGGCCGTGGCCTGCACTATCCGATCGCCCTGGAAGGCGCGCTCAAGCTGAAGGAAATCTCGTACATCCACGCCGAGGCCTACCCGGCCGGCGAGCTCAAGCACGGGCCGCTGGCGCTGGTGGATGAGGACATGCCGGTGGTGGTGATCGCGCCCAACGACAGCCTGCTGGAGAAGGTCAAATCCAACATGCAGGAAGTGCGCGCGCGTGGCGGCGAGCTGTTCGTGTTCGCCGACCAGGACAGCAACTTCAACGCGTCCGAAGGCGTGCACGTGATCCGCACCCCGCGCCATGCCGGCGTGCTCAGCCCGGTGGTGCACACCATCCCGGTGCAGCTGCTGGCGTACCACACCGCGCTGGCGCGCGGCACCGACGTGGACAAGCCGCGCAACCTGGCCAAGAGCGTTACGGTGGAGTAACACTCGGGTCCATTGGATGCTGCATGCGAAAGGGGCCCACGTGGCCCCTTTCGTTTACGACGGTGGCGCTTCCAAGTGGGACAGGTGCCGGGTTTTCTGTCCGCGGTCGGCAGCAGGCAATCAATCTTTAATGCGCGACATCGCCTGTATTCAGCGGCGGTTTCAGCAGCGGTGCCATTCTCTGGATCGTCAGTTGGTTCCTACGACGAACTGTCCCATCGATGCCGCTAGTGACCGATGGTCGCAGTCGTAGAATCGAATTGACCGAGATCCGGGTTGAGCCGTTGAACCCCCTCGTTCGTGTTGCAGCACGACGTCTGCCGATCCATTCCAAGCGGCAGGTGGGTGCGCCAGACGTGCACTGAAAGGTCTGTTCCCGGGGAGGGGGCGAATCGGCAGAGCACACTTTTTTGACTTGAGTGACCTGCACCAGGAAACAAGAATGAACGTCCGCGAGCTCCTGCAATCCAAGAAAGAAGCTGTCATCACCATCGACACGGAAGACACGATCGGTGCCGCCGCGCACAAGATGAGCGCGAATAAAATCGCCGCACTGGTAGTGATGAAGGATGATGCGCCGGTCGGCATCATTTCCGAAAAGGACATCGTCCGCAGCCTGGCCGATGATGGCCCGCAGGCCGGTCGCCGGGTGATTTCCAGCCTGCCGTCCACCGGCCTGGAAGGCATTGCGCCGGACGCCACGTTGAAGCAGGCCATGTCCCTGATGACCTACTCGCGTCGTCGCCACCTGATGGTCACCGACGGCAGCAAGCTGGTCGGCATCCTCAGCCTGGGTGACATCGTGAAGAACCTGCTGGGCGAGCTGGAGCTGGAAAAGGCCGTGTTGCAGGACATCTACATGGCGGCCCACTGAGGCCTGCGCTGTGTGATGAAACGAAGCCGGGCATTGCCCGGCTTCTTCGTTGGTAGCGCCGGGCCATGCCCGGCGAGCGCGTAGCGCAGGAATCAGAAGGTGACCTTCACCGAATCGGCGCTGTAGCTCGCCGGGCCGTGGTAGACGACCTCGATGTTGTTGCCATCCGGATCGAGCACGAAGGCGCCGTAGTAGCCGGGGTGGTATGGGCGCTCGCCGGGCGCGCCGTTGTCCTTGCCGCCAGCCGCCAGCGCAGCGCTGTGGAAAGCATCGACGGTGGCGGTATCGCGGGCCTGGAAGGCCAGGTGATGGCGACCGGTCAACTGGCCGGCAGCGGCCTCGCTGCTGGCGCTGGAAATGAACAACTCGTCGGCCCAGAAGTAATCATCGCCTTCGCCGGCCACCGGGATGCCGATCGTGTCGAACACCGCCTGGTAGAAGCGGCGGCTGGCGGCCAGATCGCGTACGACCAGCTGGATGTGGTCGATCAGTCGCCCGCGGTGCAGTTCCATCGTTTCCATGCCAACCTCACAAAAAAGGGGACGGAGGGACTAAGTCGCTCGCGGCCCCATCGTGCCATGAATGTCGGAGCAAGGCCGCCGGGCATGGCCCGGCGCTACCGGAACGGGCCCTTTCTGCCGGTCAGGCGTTGGCGATGATCTCGACCCAGTAGCCGTCCGGGTCCTTGATGAAGGCCAGGTTCTTCATGCGGCCGTCGGTCAGGCGCTTCTGGAAGGTGACGCCCAGGTCTTCGAAACGCTGGCAGGCCGCTTCGATGTCCGGCACCGACACGCAGATGTGGCCGAAGCCGCGCGGGTCGCTGTTGCCGTCGTGGTAGACGGCGCCTTCCTGGTTCTCGGTGCCATGGTTGTGGGTCAGTTCCAGCACGCCCGGCAGGCCGGCCATCCACAGGCGGCGGGTGTTGTCATCTTCCGGCACCACGGTGCCGGCCGGTACGTAGGCCAGGAAGTACAGGCTGAACTGGGCTTCGGCGAAGTCGCGCTTGTCGATCAGCTGGTAGCCCAGCACGCGGGTGTAGAAGTCCAGCGAGGCGGTGGCGTCCTTGACCCGCAGCATGGTGTGGTTGAAGACGAAGCCGGTGGTCTCGGCCGGGGCCTGGGCGGCGACGCCGGGGACATCGCGCAGGGCGGGAATGGTCATGGGGGAGGTCCTTCAGACAGGGCCGTTGCCGGCCGGATGGGTGTCATTCTACGGGCCGGCAGCTGACGGCACCGCGACGTACAATGGCCGGATCGCACCGTTCCGTCCTGATGACCATTGCCCGCCATGTCGCAGCGTGAATGGGTGGCCGCCGCCATCCGCAAGATCGAAGCCGATTTCAACCGTTCCGCCGATACCCACCTGATCCCGCTGGCGCTGCCCGGGTTCGAGGGCATCGAGGTGTACCTGAAGGATGAATCGAGCCATCCCACCGGCAGCCTCAAGCACCGGCTGGCGCGTTCGCTGTTCCTGTATGCGCTGGCCAACGGCTGGCTGCGTGAAGGGCGGCCGGTGATCGAGGCCTCCAGCGGCTCCACCGCCGTTTCCGAGGCCTACTTCGCGCGCCTGCTCGGCCTGCCGTTCATCGCAGTGATGCCGGCCACGACGTCGCCGGAGAAGATTGCCGCGATCGAGTTCCACGGTGGTCGCTGCCATCTGGTCGAGCGCGCCTGCGACCTCAACTGCGATTCGGAAAAGCTGGCCCGCGAAACCGGCGGCCACTTCATGGACCAGTTCACCTATGCCGAGCGCGCCACCGATTGGCGTGCCAACAACAACATCGCCGAATCGATCTTCAAGCAGATGGCCGAGGAGCCCAGCCCGATTCCGGACTGGATCGTGTGCAGCCCCGGCACCGGCGGTACCGCAGCAACGCTCGGGCGCTACGTCAGCTATCGCCGGCATGACACCCGCATCCTGTGTGCGGACCCGGAAGTCTCGGTGTTCTACGATGGATACCAGGCTGCCCTGGCCGGCGGCAACGCGTGGCGCGGCATGACCTGCAACGGCGGCTCGCGGGTGGAAGGCATCGGCCGGCCGCGGGTGGAGTCCAGCTTCATCCCGACCAGTGTCGATGCCATGGTGAAGGTGCCCGACGCCTTGAGCCTGGCTGCGATGCGTCACGTCAGCCGCCAGCTGGGGCGCCGCGTCGGTGGCTCCACCGGCACCAATTTCATCGGCGTGCTGCAGGCCGCGCAGTGGATGCGCGAGGCCGGCCGCCAAGGCAGCATCGTCAGCATCCTGTGCGACAGCGGTGATCGCTACGCGCACAGCTATTACGACCCGGCCTGGTATGTGCGGCAGGGAATCGATGTGGACGCTGCCGACGCGCAGGTAGCGGCGGCGGTGGCCGGGCAGGGCCTGCCTGGATTGCCGTGGTGCAGTCTGGAAGCGCTGTAAGCCCGTCAGGCATCCGCCGGGCATGGCCCGGCGCTACCAGGACAGGTCGGCGCGCCGGCCATGGCCGGCGAGCGCAGCGGCGCATTGGATCGCGCTCAATACCCGGCGGCCATGAAGGCATCCAGTACCGCATCGCGCAGCGCGTCGGGCAGGGCCTCGATCTCCACGGCGCGGTCGTCCAGGTGCAGACGTGGGTCCAGGCTGCTGGCCCGGCCCTGGGCCAGGGCCTGCAGCCACAGCAGCACGCAGATGACGAATTCGCGCTCGTGGCCCAGCCGCACCTGGCTGGCACCGCGCTCGATCACTTCGAAGGGATACCATTCCTGCTCATCGCTGAACCTGCCGCCCTGGCGCTGCAGTGCCTGCAACTGCTGCAGGTGGCGCGGCGCATCATCGCCCGCATCGCACAACGCGGCGATCCAGGCCAGTTCAGTCGGGCTGGCCGACAGCGCCAGCGTTGGTGAACGTACTGCGGATGGAGCTGGAGCCAGACCTTCCATGTGGGGCCTCCTCGACACGTTCCGCTGCGGTCTCCCCCGCGCCGCAAGCTTCAGCCGACGGCCGTAAGGCCGACGTGAACAATGGCCCGCCGCCCCTTGTCTGCCGGCCCGGCCAGCGCCATATCGGTCTGGCTGCCCGCGCTGCCGGGCCCGTACCCTGGAGACCTGCCGTGACCGTTGCCAACCCCCTGCTCGATTTTTCCGGCCTGCCGCGCTTCGAGGCGATCCGCCCCGAGCATGTGGCGCCGGCGCTGGACGTGCTGCTGGCGCAGGCCGAAGCGGCGGTCAGCGCTGCCGAGCAGGTGCAGCCGGTAACCTGGCAGACCTTCGTCATCCCGCTGGACGACGCCACCGAACGCCTGTGGCGCGCCTGGGGCCTGGTGGGCCACCTGCAGGGCGTGGTCAACACGCCGGAGCTGCGTGAGGCCTACAACAGCAACCTGCCGCGGGTGACCCGCTTTGCCAGTGCGCTGGGCCAGAACCTGGCGCTGTACCGCCAGTACCAGGCGCTGGCGGCCAGCACCGAAGCGGCCGGTTTTGATGAGGCGCGCCGCAAGGTGCTGGACAACACCCTGCGTGATTTCCGCCTCGGCGGTGCTGAACTGAATGCGGACGCGCAGCAGCGTTTTTCCGCCATCAAGGAGGAACTGTCGGCGCTGTCGGCGAAGTTCTCGCAGAACGTGCTCGACGCCACCGATGCGTGGTCGCTGATCGTCGAAGACCCGGCGCGCCTGGCCGGCGTGCCGGAAGACGTGAAGGCTGCTGCACGCGCCGCTGCGGAAAAAGACGGCAAGGCAGGCTGGAAGCTGACCCTGCAGATGCCGTGCTACCTGCCGGTGCAGACCTGGGGCGAGGACCGCGACCTGCGCGAGATCCTGTACCGCGCCAGCGCGCAACGCGCCTCCGAGTTCGGCGACGATGCGCTGGACAACGGCGGCAACATCGATCGCATCCTTGCACTGCGTGCCGAGTTGGCCGCGCTGCTGGGCTTTGATTCCTACGCCGACTACTCGGTGGCCACCAAGATGGCCAGCGACCCCGCCGAAGTGCTGGGCTTCCTGCGTGACCTGGCCGCGCGCGCCAAGCCGTTCGCGGCCAAGGACCGCGCCGAGCTGGAGCAGTTCGCCCGCGAGCATCTCGGTATCGACAGCCTGCAGGCCTGGGATCTGGCGTTCGCCGCCGACCGCCTGAAGCAGGCGCGTTACAGCTATTCCGAGCAGGAAGTGAAGCAGTATTTCACCGAACCGAAGGTGCTCGGCGGCCTGTTCTCGGTGATCGAGCAGCTGTACGGCCTGCGCGTGCAGGAAGACAGCGCGCCGGTCTGGCATGAGGACGTGCGCTTCTTCCGCCTGGTGGATGCGCAGGGCGCCCTGGTCGGCCAGTTCTACCTGGACCTGTACGCCCGCGAGGGCAAGCGTGGCGGCGCGTGGATGGATGACTGCCGCAACCGCCGCGAGCGCGCCGATGGCAGCGTACAGACGCCGCTGGTGTACCTGGTGTGCAACTTCGGCCGTGGTGCCGATGGCAAGCCGGCAACCTTCAGCCACAATGAAGTGACCACGCTGTTCCATGAAATGGGCCATGGCCTGCATCAGCTGCTGACCCGCATCGGCGAACTGGGCGTGGCCGGCATCAACGGCGTGGAGTGGGACGCGGTGGAGCTGCCCAGCCAGTTCATGGAGAACTTCTGCTGGGAATGGGACCACCTGCAGGGCATGACCGCGCATGTGGAAACCGGCGAGCCGCTGCCGCGCGCGCTGTACGAGCGCATGCTGGCCGCACGCAACTTCCACAGCGGCATGGCCACCGTGCGCCAGTTGGAATTCGGTCTGTTCGACATGCTGCTGCACAGCCAGTTCGAGGCGGCGCAGGACAGCGTGCTGGCACTGCTTGAGCGGGTGCGTGCGGAAGTGGCGGTGAACCATCCGCCGAGCTGGAATCGCTTCCCGCACCAGTTCAGCCATATCTTCGCCGGTGGCTATGCCGCCGGTTACTACAGCTACAAGTGGGCCGAAGTATTGAGCGCCGATGCCTACGCCGCGTTCGAGGAAGCGCCGCAGGCGCTGGCCGCAACCGGCGCGCGTTTCCGCGACGAGGTGCTGTCGCGCGGCGGCAGTCGCCCGGCCGCCGAGAACTTCAAGGCCTTCCGCGGCCGTGCGCCGCAGATCGACGCGCTGCTGCGCCATTCGGGCATGGCGTAAGCAGGTTGCCGCCATCCACGCATGGCGTGGATCTACCGGAATGCTCCGGCATGGCGTAAACGCAAAAAAGGCAGCGCTCCGTGCTCGCCGGGCCATGCCCGGCGAGCACGGAGCGCGGCGTAGGAAAGCCGCCGGGCATGGCCCGGCGATACCGGGGCGTCCCGCTTTCAATCGGCGTAGATCATCTTCCGGGTCATGCCGCCGTCGACGATGAAGTCCTGGCCGGTGCTGAAGCCGGACAACGAGGACAGCAGGTACACCGCCAGTGCGCCGATGTCCTCGGGTTCGCCGACGCGGCCAACCGGATGCTGGGCGTGGTCGGTGGCCGAGTACTGCGGCACGTGCCGGCGTGACGGTGCCTGCCAGGCATCGGTGCTGATCCAGCCGGGGCTGATGCTGTTCACCCGCACCGCCGGTCCCGCACTGATGGCCAGAGCGTGGGTGAAGGCCACCAGCCCGCCCTTGGCCGCAGCGTAGGCTTCGCTGTGCGCCTCGGACTGCCAGGCGCGCGTCGATGCGATGTTGATGATCGCGCCTGCGTCGGCCGACAGCGCCGGCAATGCGTGCTTGCTGCACAGGAACGCGCCATGCAGCGATGACAGCCGGCGCTGCCATTCTTCCCAGTCCATGTCCTGCAGCAGGGTGCCGTGCGGCCCGGCGATGCCGGCATTGTTGACCAGGCCGTCGATGCGCCCGAAGCGTTGCAGGGCCGCCGCGATGAAGTCGCGCACGCTGCTTTCGTCGGTGATGTCCAGCCGCTGGAACGCGGCATCATCACCGCGCTGCCATTCGGCCAGGCAGGCATGGCCCGCCTCCACATCCAGATCGCCGATCAGCACACGGCCGCCGGCCCCGAGCACCGCCTGGGCGATGCCGCGGCCGATGCCGTTGGCACCGCCGGTGACCAGCACCACCCTGCCGTGCAGCGGCGCAGCCGGCCAGGTGGCAATCGGCGGCACCGTGCTCATGACAGGTCGTCGCCGCGCAGGCGACGGTGCCAGCCCTCGACACCGATCCGGTCCAGGGTCTGGATGTTGCGCTCGACGATCACGTCCGGGTCCGGGTAGACATCCACCGCGCGTGCCACGCTGTCTTCGCGCAGCAGGTGCAGGGTGGGGTAGGGCGCGCGGTTGGTGTAGTTGCTGGCGTCATCGGCGGCGACGCCATCGAACTGGTAGTCCGGATGGAAGCTGGCCACCTGCAGGATGCCCTGCAGGTCCAGCGCCTCGATCGCCGCATCGGCGTTGTCGAGGAAGTCGTTGTAGTCGAGGAAGTCGGTCAGCACCTGCGGGTGCACGATCAGGGTGGTATCGATCTGCTCGGCCGGCGTGTCGCGCAGCAGCACCAGTTCTTCGGCCAGTTCTTCCACCAGGGCTTCGGGTGTGGTCGCGTCGCTCAGCACGATGCGGACCTGGTCCTTCACGTACACCGCCTTGGCGAACGGGCACAGGTTCAGGCCGATGACGATGCGCTCCAGCCACAGGCGGGTGGCGGCGATCGGGTCATCGGTGGGCAGGGGGGTGTCGGTCATGGCGGGCGCATCGGCTGGCGGGGGTGGCCATTGTAGGCGGGCCGCTGCAGGGGCGCCGTTCACTGTGCAGGAACTGGACAACGGCGATGCTGGAAATTCCCATTGATTCAATCCCTTGCCGACATCACGCCAATGGCCGATTGCCGACGCTGCGGGCCAGGCGTGCAATGGCGGCACGACACAGGAGGACTTTTCATGACTGCATCTTCCCCATGGCTGCCGGACGCACTCTGGTCAGGCGCCTTCTTCGACGGTCAATGGAGCGCCGCTGCACAGCGCCAGCCGGTGATCGAGCCCGCCACCGGGCACTCGCTTGGCGAAATCGGCCTGGCCGATGCGGCGCAGGTCGCACGTTCGGCGGCCGCTGCGGCGCAGGCGCAACAGGCATGGGCGGCAGCGCCGTACGAACAGCGCGCCGAGGTGCTGCGCAAGGCTGCACGCCTGGCCGAAGAAAACATCGATACGCTGGTCGACTGGCTGGTCCGTGAAAGTGGCTCCACCCGCCTGAAGGCCGGTTTCGAAGCCAAGGTGACCATCAAGGCGCTGCATGAGGCCGCCGCGCTGCCTTCGCGCGGCGTGGGTGAGATCCTGCCGTCCGAACCTGGGCGGCTGAACCTGGCGCGGCGCCGTCCGCTGGGTGTGGTGGGGGTGATCTCTCCGTTCAATTTCCCGCTGTACCTGGCGATGCGCGCGGTGGCGCCGGCGATCGCGCTCGGCAATGCCGTGGTGCTCAAGCCGGACCCGCGCACGGCGGTGTGTGGTGGTGCGGTGATCGCACGCCTGTTCGAGCAGGCTGGTCTTCCGCAGGGTGTGCTGCAGATGTTGCCCGGCGACGGCGCCGCCGGTGCCGCGCTGACCAGCGACCCGCATGTGGCGATGATCCAGTTCACCGGCTCGACGGCGGCCGGACGCAAGGTTGGCGAAGCCGCCGGCAAGCACCTGAAAAAGGTGTCGCTGGAGCTGGGTGGCAAGAACGCGCTGATCATCCTTGACGATGCGGATCTCGACCTGGCCGTGGCCAACACCGCCTGGGGCGTGTACCTGCACCAGGGCCAGATCTGCATGGCCACCGGCCGTGTGCTGGTACAGCGCGGCATCCACCAGGCCTTCCTGCAGAAGCTGGTGGCCAAGGCGAAGTCGCTGAAGGTGGGTGACCCGGCACGCGAGGATGTTGCGCTGGGCCCACTGATCAATGCCGCGCAACGCGACCATGCGGCGCGTGTGGTCGACGACGCGGTGAAGGCGGGTGCCACGCTTGAAACCGGCGGCACCCACCAGGACCTGTTCTTCGCACCCACCGTGCTCGGCAACGTCAGTGTCGACAATCCGGCGTTCAACGAAGAGATCTTCGCGCCAGTAGCGGTGGTGGTGCCGTTCGATGACGACGACGAAGCCGTGCGCATGGCCAATGACAGCGAGTACGGCCTGTCGATGGCGATCGTCTCCCGCAATGTCGGCCGCGCGCTGAAGCTGGGCGAGCGCCTGCGCACCGGTCTGCTGCACATCAACGACCAGACCGTGAACGACGAGGTCATCAATCCCTTCGGTGGGGTAGGGGCGTCCGGCAACGGCACCAGCATCGGCGGCCCGTCCAACGTGGAGGAATTCACCCAGTGGCAATGGATGACGGTCAAGGGCGAAGCCCCGGCCTATCCCATCTGATCGAGGAGAACGCAACGATGAGCAGCAACAGTGGATCGCGTGACATCACCGCAGCGGTGGTGCGCGGCAAGGAACAGCCCTTTGTCATCGAGCAGGCGCGCCTGCGCGGCCCGCAGGACGACGAAGTGCTGGTGAAGATCGTAGCGACCGGCCTGTGCCATACCGACCTGATCGTGCGTGACCAGTACTATCCGGTGCCGCTGCCGGCGGTGCTGGGCCATGAGGGTGCGGGCATCGTCGAAGCGGTCGGCCCCAACGTGCGCGAACTGAAGGCCGGCGACCATGTCGTGCTGACCTACGGCCAATGCGGCCACTGCAATCCCTGTCGTGGTGGCCACGGTGCGTACTGCCGCGATTTCTTCGCGCTGAATTTCGGTGGTGATGATGGCCACGGCCATACCGCCATCACCGATGCACAGGGCCAACCGCTGCACGATCACTTCTTTGCACAGTCGTCGTTCGCCACGTTTGCGCTGGCGCGCGAGATCAATGCGATCAAGGTGCCTGACGATGCGCCGCTGGAGCTGCTCGGTCCGCTGGGCTGCGGCATCCAGACCGGTGCCGGTGCGGTGCTCAACTCGCTGCAGGTGCGATCGGGCAGCAGCTTCGCCAGCTATGGCGCCGGTGCGGTCGGCCTGAGTGCGGTGATGGCGGCCAAGGTGGCCGGCGCCACCACCATCATCGCCATCGACGTGGTGCCGTCGCGGTTGCAGCTGGCCATGGAACTGGGCGCCACCCATGTGGTCAACAGCCGCGAGACCGACGTGATCGAGGCGGTGCGCGCGATCACCGGTGGTGGCGCCGATTTCGCGCTGGAATCGACCGGGCGCCCGGAAGTGCTGTCGGCCGGCATCGAAGCGCTCGGCGGGCTTGGCATGATGGGCGTGGTCGGTGCGCCGAAGCTGGGCACCACCGCCAGTTTCGATGTGAACAACCTGCTGTTGGGTGGCCGCAGCATCCGTGGCATTGTCGAGGGCGACAGCGTGCCGCAGGTGTTCATTCCGCAGCTGGTGACGCTGTACCAGCAGGGGCGCTTCCCGTTCGACAGGCTGGTGAAGTTCTATCCGCTGGAGCAGATCAACCAGGCGGCCGAGGACAGCACGCGGGGGATTACGCTGAAGCCGATTCTGCGGATCGCGGCGTGAGGTGAGGGTGGGGTGGGTTTGCAGGGCTGCGCCCTGCACCTGCCGAATCAACGGCAACGGCAACGGCAACGGCAAAAGCGGGCATTCCGTGGGATGGCGGGGTGGGTCCGGTTGCGGGGGACGCTGCAAGTACGTCCATGTAAGCTCGGTCGCCGCATCCATGCGGCTCAC
>NZ_JARXWD010000030.1:0-47212 GCF_029892765.1 Stenotrophomonas sp. 1278 | reverse complement strand
GGGGGGGGGGGGGGGGGGGGGGGGGCGGCGGGGGGCCCCCGGCGCCCCCCCCCCCCCCCCCCCCCCCCCCCCCCCCCCCCCCCCCCCCCCCCCCCCCCCCCCCCCCCCCCCCGCCACCCCACGGATAGCCCGGTGTTGCTGTTGCTCCGGCTCCGGCCTCGGCGGGTGCAGGGCGCAGCCCTGCCGGCCAACCTCACCCCAGCGCGCGCGCCTTCAGTTCGCCCTGCTCATGCAGCGTCACGAAACGTCCCTTCTCATCCCGCCCGACCTGCGCCAGCGCCACCTGCGGATCATGGGTGAAGAACAGATGCACGTTGCGCGCCAGCTTGTCTTCCAGGAACTGTCGCTTCTCGTCGATCAGCAGCTCGGCGTTGCGGTCGTACCCCATGGTGATCGGCACGTGCACCCACGAGCGACCCGGAATCAGATCGGCGCAGAACACCACGCCGCCGTGCGCCCCCTCGCCTGCGCGTGCCTGCCCGACGATCTCGGCCAGCATCAGCCCCGGCGTGTGCCCGTCGCTGTAGCTGAAACGCACGCTGTGGCCCAGCACCTTCGAATACTCGCCGTCCACCACTTCCAGGCGGCCACTGGCCTGCAGCAGGCCCGGCAGTTCTGGAATGAAGCTGGCGCGATCGCGCGGGTGCGGCTGCAGCGCGCGCTGCCAATGCTGCGCCCCGACCACGTACGTAGCATTGGGGAACAGAAGTTCCGGTTCACGGCCTTCGTGCCACGCGGCCAACAGGCCGCCGGCGTGGTCGAAGTGCAGATGGCTGAGCACCACCACGTCGATGTCTTCGTGCTCGAAGCCGGCTTCGCGCAGCGAATCGATCAGCACATGCTGGCTTTCCTGCACGCCATAGCGCTCGCGCATGCGCGGCTCGAAGAACGCACCGATGCCGGTTTCGAACAGCACCGTCTTGCCTTCCAGCGGGCTCGCCAACAACGCACGACAGGCCAGCTCGATGCGGTTGAGCTCATCCGGTGCTGCCCACTTTTCCCACAACGCGCGCGGCGCGTTGCCGAACATTGCACCGCCATCCAGGCGTTGGGTATTACCGCGGATCGACCATAGTTTCATGACGCAATTATCGGTGGCCGCTCGTTAAATAATCGCTAGTGGGAAAATGAAAAACCCCGCCGTTGCGGGCGGGGTTCTCAGGTTTGCGTCCGCCGGGCATGGCCCGGCGCTGCCGCCGGATCAGGGAGCCGGCACAATCTGGGCACTGCCGACCGGGTTGCGCGGGTCACTGCCGCCAAACAGTTTGTTGGCCTTGCGGTCCCACTCCACCGTCTGCAGGTTGCCCCACACGTGGCTGGAGCCGCGGCCGCCGGCAGCGACCTCGCCCGGCAGGTCGATCTTGTGGCCCATCGCCTGCAGCTGCTTGATGGTGCCAGCGTCGAAAGCATTGCTTTCCGCTTCGATCAGGTCCGGCAGCCACTGGTGGTGGTAGCGCGGCAGCGCGGCGACCTGCTGCGCATCCAGGCCAGCGTCGTAGCCCAGGATACCCAGCAGCACCATGGTGATGATGCGGCTGCCACCGGGCGTGCCCAGCACGATCACCTTGTCGTCGTTTTCCATGAAGGTGGGCGTCATCGAGCTGAGCATGCGCTTGCCCGGCTTCGGCGCGTTGGCCGCGTAGCCCATCACGCCAAAGGCGTTGGGCGTTCCCGGCTTCAGCGCGAAGTCGTCCATCTCGTTGTTCAGCAGCACGCCGGTGCCCTTCGGAATCAGCCCCGAGCCGTACAGCAGGTTGACGGTCTGGGTGGCACCGACACGGTTGCCATCACGGTCGATGATCGAGAAATGGGTGGTCTCGTCATCCTCCAGCGGCGTCGGGTTGCCCGACAGCAGGTCGCTGGGGGTCGCCTTTTCCGGGTGGATGGTGGCGCGCAGGCCCTGCGCGTAATCCTTGCTGGCCAGCACCTTCTGCGGGATCTGCACGAAATCCGGATCGCCGAGGAAGAAGGTGCGGTCACGGTAGGCACGACGCATCGACTCGACCACCAGATGGGTGCGGTGCGCGGCATCCATCTGCTTGATGTCCCAGCCTTCCAGGATCTGCAGCATGCTGGCCAGGGCGATGCCACCGGAGGACGGCGGCGGTGCGGTGGTGATCTTCCAGCCGTTGTAGTTGAAGACGATCGGCGCACGCTGCTTGACGCGGTAGCCGGCCAGCTCTTCGGCGGTCCACTTGCCGCCCGCCTGCTTCACGCCGGCCAGCAGCAGCTTGCCGGTCTGGCCCTTGTAGAAGCCGTCGAAGCCACCGGCCGCCAGGCGCTCCAGGGTCTGCGCCAGTTCCGGCTGCTTGAACAGGTCACCGGTGGCGATCGGCTTGCCATTGCGCAGATAGACCTCGCGCGTACCGGGATAACGCTCCATCACTTCACGGCGCGAGGCATAGCCCTTGGCCATGCGGTCGTACACCGGGAAGCCTTCACGCGCGATGCGGATCGCCGGCTGCAACGACGCTGACAGCGGCAGCTTGCCGTGCTTGGCCGACAGTTCGACCAGCGCCGCCGGCAGGCCCGGAATGCCGGCCGACCACGGGCCGTTGACCGAGCGGTCGCGGTCCAGGTCACCCTTCTTGTCGAGGAAGGCCTGCGGCGTGGCCGCGGCCGGCGCGGTCTCGCGCGCGTCCAGCATCACGTCCTTGCCGGTGGCCGCATCATGCAGCAGGAAAAAGCCGCCGCCACCGAGACCGGAGCTGATCGGCTCGACCACTGCCAGGGTGGAGGACACCGCCACCGCCGCGTCGAAGGCGTTGCCGCCCTGGGCCAGGATGTCGACACCGGCCTGGGTGGCCAGGGCGTGACCGCTGGCGATGGCCGCGCCATCGGGGCGCTCGGCACGGACCGGGGCATCAGCCCAGGCGACGGAACTCAGCAGCAGGCCGAGCAGCAACAGGGGGCGGGCGAACGACTTCATTCGGATGGGGGCTCCGCATAGAGTTCGGGATGATCGTGCTGCAGTTGGCGCAACTTGGCCAGCAGCTCGATTTCGGTTTCGACGATGTCCGGATCGGGGTCGATGCATTCGACCGGGCAGACGACCACGCACTGCGGTTCGTCGAAATGGCCCACGCACTCGGTACAGCGGGCGGGGTCGATCACGTAGATGGTTTCACCCATCGTGATGGCCTGGTTCGGGCAGGCCGGCTCGCATACGTCGCAGTTGACGCAGAGCTCATTGATTTTCAGCGACATGGCGATACTCCACGCCCGCGCCTTGGGACAAGGACCGGCCTGCGCGGGCGCGCGGGCCGGTCAGGTCATCAGCGGCGCCCATCGCAGGGCGCCGCCCGGGCCGTGCCGAAGCACGACCGCCTCGGCTCGGTCTTACTTGGCTTCGACGAAAATGTACTCGGCACCGGTCGGCTGGACCACGGCCTGCACGCGGGCGTTGTCGGCAGACTGGCCGATGAAGACGACGCGCACGCCCTTCATCGAATCCGGCGAGACATCCTTGAACACGGTCTGGATCATGTCAGCCATCTTGCCCGAGGCCGACGAACCGAAGGCCAGCATGTTGCCGGGCTGCACGCCACGGGCCACGGCCTGGGTCGCGCTTTCGGTCTGGCGCTCGTACTTGGCCTGGAAGTCCGGATCCGATTCCGGCGACAGGTAGTACAGGAACGGGCTGTTGGTGATGTTGCCCATGTTCTGGATGGCCACTTCCTGCAGGTACTTCTTCCAGCCTGCGTCGTCTTCCTTGGCCGGCGCGACCAGCGCCTGCTTGGCTTCGTCGACCGGAGCGGCTTCTTCCTTCTTGCAGGCGGTGAAAGCCAGGGCAAACGAAGCGATCAGCATCGCGCGCATGGTGTTGTTCATGGGTTTCCTCCCGGAATGTTGCGTGTTGGTGTGCGTAATGGAATGCGTGGTGCTACAGGATCTACTGCTGGCCAGGGCTTACGACTGCGCCGACTTCGCTTCGCGGACCTTGCGCAGCGCCTCGAGCACGGCGGCCGGCACGAAGCCGGACACATCGCCACCCAGGCGTGCGATCTCGCGGACCAGCGAGGACGAGATGAAGCTGTGCTGTTCGGCCGGGGTCAGGAACAGGGTCTCGACCTCCGGAATCAGGTGGCGGTTCATGCTCGCCATCTGGAATTCGTACTCGAAGTCGGACACCGCGCGCAGCCCGCGCAGCAGCACACCGCCCTGCACCGAACGTACAAAATGGGCCAGCAGCGTATCGAAGCCGATGACCTCGACGTTGCTGTGGTGGCCCAGGGCGCCACGCGCCAGCTGCACGCGCTGTTCCAGCGGCAGGGCCGGTCCCTTCGAGGGGCTCTGCGCCACGCCCACCACGACCTTTTCAAACAGCGGCGCGGCCCGGCTCACCAGGTCGATATGACCATTGGTGATGGGGTCGAACGTGCCGGGATAGACGGCGATGCGGCGGTTGGCCACGGTCATGGGCGGTCGCAGATGTTCAGATGAGGTCAAAGTGTAGCAGCGGCGCGGCGGTACAGGGCAAAGCGCACCTCGCGGGTGCCGCCATCGCGGTGCAGCAGCCATTCCGGGGGCAGCACCGGCACGTGGCTGGCCGGCGATTCCAGGTACAGCCAGGCATCGGCGGCCAGGTGCCGCGGCAGCTGGGCCAGCACGTCCTGCCACAGGCCATCGGCGAACGGCGGGTCGATGAACACCAGATCCGCCTGCTGTGCCGGCGCGGCCTGCAGCCAGCGCAGCGCATCGGCCTGGGCGACGGTCACGACGTCACCCGCCTGCAGTCTGGCCACGGCCGCCGACAGGTTGCGCGCCAGCTGCGGATCGCGCTCGACCAGGGTGGCATGCGTGGCCCCCCGCGAGACCGCCTCCAGCCCCAGCGCGCCGCTGCCGGCGAACAGGTCCAGCACGCGCGCCCCGCCCAGCTTGGGCATCAACCAGTTGAACAGGGTCTCACGCACGCGGTCGCTGCTGGGCCGCAGGCCCGGCAGGGTCGGAACCGGCAGTCGGGTATTGCGCCAGCGCCCACCGATGATGCGCACCTGGCCTTCGTTGCCACCTCGGCCGCTCACAGGCGCCCCTGGCGAGATTCATTCGAGAATTTCAGCATGAGCGGGATTGTAGTTCGGCCGGGCTGCGCCCGGCACCCGCAGAGGCCGAAGCAACGGCCGAAGCAACGTCAAAAGCTGGCTTCCTGCGGATTGGCGGGGTGGCCCCGGTTGCGGGGGCCGCCGTAAATCCGTCCATGGAGGCTCGGTCGCGCCATCCATGGCGCTCACGCCCCCGCAACCGGACCCACCCCGCCTTCGACAGTTTCCTGCGATCTGTCAAACGGCTCTTGGGGGATTTCGATATCTGAGAGATTTCATCCACGCATGGCGTGGATCTACTGCAGGTCGCGACGATCTGTCGAAGGCGGGGCACTGTGGGTTTGCGGGGTGTGAGCGGCATGGATGCCGCGACCAAGCCCCCATGGACGGGTTTACGGCGTCCCCGCAAACCCACAGTGCCCCGCCATCCCACGGAATGCCCGCTGTTGCTGTTGCTGTTGCTTTGGCCTCGGCCGGTGCCGGGCGCAGCCCGGCCGACCAACCCCTTGATTTCGGGACAATCACCCCTACCCCTTGGCGAGGCCGCACGCGCTTGCGCGGCACCGCACATGGAGCCCTACCCGATGACCGAGACGACCCAGACCGAAACCCTTGGCTTCCAGACCGAAGTCAAGCAGTTGCTGCAGCTGATGATCCACTCGCTGTACTCCAACAAGGAGATCTTCCTCCGCGAGCTGGTCTCCAATGCCGCCGACGCCGCCGACAAGCTGCGCTTCGAAGCCCTGACCCAGCCTGAGCTGCTGGAAGGCGACAGCGAGCTGCGCGTGCGCGTCAGCTTCGATCCGGCCGCCCACACCATCACCATCGAAGACAACGGCATCGGCATGAGCCGCGCCGATGCCATCACCCACCTCGGCACCATCGCCAAGTCCGGCACCGGCGACTTCCTGCGCCAGCTGTCCGGCGACCAGAAGAAGGACTCGCAGCTGATCGGCCAGTTCGGCGTCGGCTTCTACAGCGCCTTCATCGTCGCCGACGAAGTGGAAGTCACTTCGCGCCGCGCAGGCTTGGCCGCCAATGAAGGCGTGCGCTGGACCTCGCGTGGCGAAGGCGATTTCGATGTCGCCACCATCGACAAGGCCGAGCGCGGCACCCGCATCGTCCTGCACCTGAAGGACGGCGAGCACGACTTCGCCGACGGCTGGCGCCTGCGCAGCATCCTCAAGAAGTACTCCGACCACATCGGCCTGCCGATCCAGATGCCCAAGGAAGGCGGCGAAGAAGGCGCCGCGATCGAGTGGGAAACCGTCAACCGCGCCAGCGCGTTGTGGACCCGCCCGCGCACCGAGATCAGCGATGCGGAGTACACCGAGTTCTACAAGCACGTCGCCCACGACCACAGCGACCCGCTGGCGTGGAGCCACAACAAGGTCGAAGGCAAGCTGGAGTACACCTCGCTGCTGTACGTGCCGGGCCGCGCGCCGTTCGACCTGTATCACCGCGATGCACCCAAGGGCCTGAAGCTGTATGTGCAGCGCGTGTTCGTGATGGACCAGGCCGAGCAGTTCCTGCCGCTGTACCTGCGTTTCATCAAGGGCGTGGTCGATTCCAACGACCTGTCGCTGAATGTCTCGCGCGAGATCCTGCAGTCCGGCCCGGTCATCGATTCGATGAAGGCAGCGCTGACCAAGCGTTCGCTGGACATGCTGGAGAAGCTGTCCAGCGACAAGCCCGAGCAGTACGCCACGTTCTGGAAGGAATTCGGCCAGGTGCTGAAGGAAGGCCCGGCCGAGGACTACAACAACCGTGAGAAGGTCGCCGGCCTGCTGCGCTTCGCTTCCACCCGTGGCGAGGCCGATGCGCAGACCGTCTCGTTGGCCGACTACATCGGCCGCATGGCCGAAGGCCAGGACAAGATCTATTACCTGACCGGCGAGAGCTACAGCCAGGTGCGCAACAGCCCGCACCTGGAAGTGTTCCGCAAGAAGGGCATCGAAGTCCTGCTGCTGACCGATCGCATCGACGAGTGGCTGATGGGCTACCTGACCGATTTCGACGGCAAGGGCTTCGTCGACATCGCCCGCGGCGACCTCGACCTGGGCGCGCTGGAGAGCGAAGCGGACAAGCAGGAGCAGGAAGCCGCAGCGAAGGAGAAGCAGGGCCTGGTCGAGCGCCTGAAGAACGTGCTCGGCGATGACGTGGCCGAAGTGCGCGTGTCGCACCGCCTGACCGATTCGCCGGCGGTGCTGGCCATCGGCGAACAGGACCTGGGCCTGCAGATGCGCCAGATCCTGGAAGCCAGCGGCCAGAAGGTGCCCGACAGCAAGCCGGTGCTGGAGATCAACCCGGGTCATCCGCTGATCGCCAAGCTGGATGCCGAAGCCGATGGCGCACGTTTCGACGACCTGGGCCGGGTGCTGTTCGACCAGGCCGCACTGGCCGCCGGCGACAGCCTGAAGGACCCGGGTGCCTATGTGGCCCGTCTGAACAAGCTGCTGCTGGAGCTGTCGGCCTGACCGATGCCGGGATCGCCCGGCCTGGTGGGTGCCAACCTCGGTTGGCACCGCCATTGCCCCGGTAGATGCCAACCTTGGTTGGCGCTGCTGTTGGCCTGGTAGATGCCAACCTTGGTTGGCGCTTGAAAAGCTGCCGAGCATGGCTTGACTGCAAAAGCGTGCCAACCAAGGTTGGCACCTACCAGAGCAGGTCGGATCAGACCCATCCCAGATGCGGTCGGATCAGGCCTGCCGATCCAGCAGCGAGCCCAGCATCTGGTCCTCGCGACGGATCAGCGCGGCATTGGCGGCGAAGGCCACCACCTCGGCCTTGGCAGCCAACAGGTCGCCCAGCGGTGCGGTCGGATCGGTGTCGCCATGGGACGTCACGCGGGTGTCCACCCCGCCCTGCGCTGCGGCATCGCGCTGCAGTTGCAGTCGTGGCGCATCCGGGGTCGCCACATTGTGTGCGGCCACCTGCACGCCCTGCTGGGCCGCACGCATCCCGCTGAGCGCAACACCTGTCACATCGTTCATCGGCGGTCTCCCAGGCCACCCAACGCAGCCCTCCGGACCGGTTAACGGCCGCGTAGCTGCGACCTTGAGTCCACGCCGGCCATACAGGCCCGGGTGGTAGCATATCCCTCTGATTTCAGCGCCTTTTGCCAATGCTCAGTTTTTTCCGCCGCAAGAAGCCCCAGGACGCCGCCACACCGGACGCGCCCAAGACCCAGCACTACTCGGCTGAAGAGCTGGCGGCGGCATTCCCGTCGGCCGCGCCACCCGAGCAGGCCCCGGCCGCACCGGTAGCCCCGCCGACGGTGGAAGCGCCTGTGCCAGCTGCCACGCCCGAGGTCGTTGCGCCCGCAACGTCAACCGCGCCGGCCCCGCAAGCAACACTGCAAGCGGCGCAGGAATCCATCCCCGAAGCCGCGCCCGCACGCGTGCTGGCGCCGGAAAACTTCGAAGCCGAAGCGGCCGCCGCCGCCGCGGTGCTCGCCCCGCTGGCCCCGGTCATCCCGGCGCAGGAACCAGCCGCCCCCGCCGCCGACCTGCCGGTACTGGTCGATGCCCCGGCTGCTGCGGCGGGCAAGCCCGGCTGGCGCGAGCGCCTGCGCAACAGTGCGTTCGCCCGCAGTTTCGGCGGCCTGTTCTCGCGCAACCCCAAGCTCGATGACGATCTGCTGGACGAGATCGAGACCGCGCTGCTGACCGCCGACGTTGGCGTTGCCGCCACCACCGACCTGATCGCCGACCTGCGCAAGCGCATGAAGGCACGCGAGTTCATCGATGCCAATGCCCTGCTGGCGGCACTGCGCGCGGACCTGATCGCGATCCTGCAGCCGGTATCCAAGCCGCTGGTCATCGACCGCAACGCCAAGCCCTTCGTGGTGCTGACCGTGGGCGTCAACGGCGTCGGCAAGACCACCACCATCGGCAAGCTGGCCAAGCGCTTCAAGGACGAGGGCCACAGCTTGATGCTGGCCGCTGGCGATACCTTCCGCGCTGCCGCCGTCGCCCAGCTGCAGATCTGGGGCGAGCGCAACGGCGTGGCCGTGGTCGCGCAGGGGCAGAACGCTGATGCCGCCTCGGTGGCCTACGATGCGCTGCAGGCCGGCAAGGCCCGCGGCACCTCGGTGCTGATCGCCGATACCGCAGGCCGCCTGCACACCCAGTCCGGGCTGATGAACGAGCTGGGCAAGATCCGCCGCGTGCTCGGCAAGATCGACGAGAACGCGCCGCACGAAGTGCTGATGGTGATCGACGGCACCACCGGCCAGAACGCGCTTTCGCAGCTGCGCCAGTTCAATGCCGCGGTCAAGGTGACCGGCCTGGTGGTGACCAAGCTGGACGGTACCGCCAAGGGCGGCGTGGTGTTCGCGCTGGCCCGCGAGTTCGGCATTCCGATCCGTTTTGCCGGTATCGGCGAGCGCCCGGAGGACCTGCGCGTATTCGATCCGGAAGCCTTCGTCGACGCCCTGTTGCCCGAAGCGCTGGGCACTGCCTGACGCGTCCGCATCCACGCATGGCGTGGCTCTACTGCAACCCGGTAGAGCCACCCCATGGGTGACCGGCCGCTGCCGTAGTAGAGCCACCCCATGGGTGGCTGCCCCCCTGGAGTACCGATGCCCCGCCAGCCGAACGCCAGCGCCACGTCCGACCCTGAGCACGGCTTCGTTGCCCGCCTGCTGCACTGGTTCGACGACCACGGCCGCCACGACCTGCCCTGGCAGCATCCGCGCAGCCCGTACCGGGTGTGGTTGTCGGAGATCATGCTGCAGCAGACCCAGGTGGCCACGGTCATTCCGTACTTCCACCGTTTCCTGCAGCACTTCCCTACCCTGCCCGACCTTGCCGCCGCCAGCAACGACGCGGTGATGGCGCAGTGGGCCGGCCTGGGCTACTACGCCCGTGCACGCAATCTGCACGCCGCCGCCAAGCGCTGCGTCGTCGAGCACGGCGGCGACCTGCCGCGTGATTTCGATGCCCTGCACGATCTGCCCGGCATCGGCCGCAGCACCGCCGGCGCTATCCTCAGCCAGGCCTGGAACGACCCGTTCGCGATCCTCGATGGCAACGTCAAGCGCGTGCTCAGCCGCTACCACGGCGTCGAGGGCTTCCCTGGCCTACCCGCCATCGAGAAGCAGCTGTGGGCCATCGCCGAAGCGCAGGTCGCCCAGGTGCCGGCTGGACGCATGGCCGACTACACCCAGGCGCAGATGGACCTCGGTGCCACGGTCTGCAGCCGGTCCAGACCGGCCTGCGTGATCTGTCCGCTGCAGGCCGATTGCGTGGCACGTCGCGAAGGCCGCACCGCCGAGCTGCCAACCGCAAAGCCAAGCAAGACGCTGCCCGAACGCGAGGCGGTGGCTTTGCTGCTGCGCGACAAGCAGCAGCGCGTACTGCTGCAGAAGCGGCCGGACACCGGCATCTGGGCACAGTTGTGGACGCTTCCGCAGGCCGATGCGGGCAGCGAGCTGCAGGACTGGTTCGACGTCCACGTCGATGGTTCGCTGGAAGATGCCGAGGAACTGCCTGTGCTGCAGCACACCTTCAGCCACTACAAGCTGCACCTGCAGGTATTGTCACGGCAGGTGCACGGCCTGCGCGTGGAAGAACCCACGCTGCGCTGGGTTGACGCCGCCGAACTGCCTGCACTGGGCTTGCCTGCCCCCATCCGCAAACTGCTTGAGGGCGCGCCCATCAAGAGCCCGAAGCGAACTTCCGCAAAATCCCGCAACCACGAGTGAGTGCCATGCCCCGAACCGTCTTCTGCCAGTACGAACAACGCGATGCCGAGGGCCTGGACTTCGTGCCTTACCCGGGCGAGCTGGGCCAGCGTGTGTTCAACCACATCGGCAAGCCGGCGTGGACCGCATGGCTGGCACACCAGACCATGCTGATCAACGAGAACCGCCTTTCCCCGCGAAAGCCGGAGCATCGCGCCTTCCTGGAGACGGAGCTGGTGAAGTTCCTGTTCGAGAAGGACGCGGAGAAGCCCGCCGGGTTCACCCCCGAAGCCTGACCTGCCGGTAACGCCGGGCCATGCCCGGCGTCCAGCCATCCGCCGGGCATGGCCCGGCGCTACCGCCCTACTTCGCGGATTCCTCGCGCTCCTGCACCTGCGCCTGGCGCAGCTCCTGCTCGGAGGCGCGTAGCGCCTTCACGTCGAGCTTGCGTATGGTCTTGATGAAGCACGGCATGCGCGGGCCAGCGGTCGGGTCACGTACCAACACCTTGTCGAACGGCGCCGAGACGCGGTTCATCCGGCTGGTCAGGCCGATGGCGGTCGCATACGACAGATCCTGGCAGGGACCATTCAATTCCAGCAGGTAGGCCTCGCTCGGACGCGTCCAGACCGCCAGCGCACTGTCGCCCAGCTCGGTCCAGCCATTGAGGCTGCCGAAGAACTGCATGTCCTTCTGCGGTGCGCCGGCGTGGGCACGATACAGCTCCAGCTTCTCGGCACTGCCCAAGCGGCCGGTGGTGGCACAGCCAGCCAGAGCCAGGCACAGCCCGGCGATCAACAGTGGGGTCTTCATGGCCATCTCCACGGGGGAACTGTGCCGATCATGCACCCGCCGGGGTGGCGCCGGCGCAACGGCCGGCAGCCTGGTTCAGCCGTTGGTCGGCGGCCCCCAGCCGACCAGGCCCTGCATCGAATCCGGTAGTCGCCAACCTTGGTTGGCGCTTGGCCGGCCGCTCAGACGTCGGCGTGGGCCAGCGCGTGCAGGCGCCCTTCGCGCAGCTCCAGCACCCGGTCCAGACGCCGTGCCAGCGAGCGGTCATGGGTCACCAGCACCAGGCTGGTATGCCGCGCACGGTTGAGCTCCAGCATCAGCTCGAACACGGTCGCAGCGGTGCGGTCATCCAGGTTGCCGGTCGGCTCGTCGCCCAGCACGCAGGCCGGGTGATTGACCAAGGCACGCGCCACCGCGGCGCGCTGGCGTTCGCCGCCGGACAGTTCGCCGGGCTTGTGGTCCAGGCGATGGCCGAGGCCGACCGATTCCAACAGCGCAGTCGCACGCGTGCTGGCCTCGGCCGCCGCGGTACCGGCCAGCATCACCGGCATCATCACGTTTTCCAGCGCGGTGAATTCCGGCAGCAGGTGGTGGAACTGGTAGACGAAACCCAGCGCCTGGTTGCGCAGCAGGCCGCGCGAGGTGTCCGACAGCGCCGACATGCGCTGGCCGGTGACATACACCTCGCCAGCGGTGGGCGTATCCAGCCCGCCCAGCAGGTGCAGCAGCGTGCTCTTGCCGGCACCGGAGGCACCGATGATCGCAACCGTCTCACCTGCAGTCACCGTCAGGTCCAGCCCGTCGAACACCGGTGTCTGCATGCGTCCTTCGGCGTAGGTCTTGCCTAGTCCTTCGGCACGGATCACTTCATCGCCGCGGTTGAAGACCTTATTCATAGCGCAGGGCCTCCGCCGGCTGGGTGCGTGCTGCCCGCCAGGCGGGATACAGAGTGGCCAGGAAGCTCATCAGCAGCGCGACCAGGGTGATCACCACGATGTCGCTGGTCTGCATGTCGGTCGGCAGGCCGGTGATGTAGTACACATCCTCCGGCAGCAGCTTGACGTTGAACACCGACTCGATGGCGCCGAGGATCCGTTCCAGGTTCAGGGTCAGGGTGATGCCGCCGATCAGGCCGGCAAGGGTGCCGAAGATGCCGATCAGCGAGCCCTGCACCATGAACACCTGCATCACCCCGCCCGGGGTCAGGCCTAGGGTGCGCAGGATCGCGATGTCGGCCTGCTTGTCGGTCACCAGCATCACCTGCGAGGACACCAGGTTGAACGCGCCCATGGCGATGATCAGCGAGAGCAGGATGCCCATCACCACTTTTTCCATGCGCAGCGAGTGGTACAGATTGGCGTTCTGCTGGGTCCAGTCGCTGACCCGATAGGCACCGCCGAGGTTCTGCGCCAGGTCCACGCCCACCTCCAGCGAGCGGTCCATGTCATGCAGTTTCAGGCGCACGCCGGTGGCGCCATCGGAACGCAGTACGCGCTCCAGGTCTTTCATGTTGGCAAAACCCACACCGCGATCGACCTCGTTGTAACCGGCCTCGAAGATGCCGCTGACGGTGAAGCGCTTCATCCGCGGCACCGCGCCGGCTGGCGTGCCCTGCACTTCCGCGAAGGTCACCAGCACCTGGTCACCGACGTCCACGCCCAGCCAGACGGCCAGTTCCTTGCCCAGCAACAGGTTGAAGCTGCCCGGGGTCAGGCTGCCGTAGCTGCCCTTGGTGACCTTCCTGTCGATCACCGACACCTTCGGTTCCAGTGCCGGGTCGATGCCCTGGATGATCGCACCCTGCACGCGCGGGCCGCTGATCATCGACTGGATCTCGATATACGGCGCAGCACCGGCCACGCGCGGATCCTTGTTGGCCACATCGACCACGCGCATCCAGTCCGGCATCGGTTCGCCGTCGCGGCTGATGGTGGTGTGCGCGGTCATCTGCAGCAGGCGGCTGCGGATTTCCTTCTGGAAACCGCTCATGACCGCCAATGTGGTGATCAGCACCGTCACCCCGAGCGCGATGCCCAGGATCGATGCCATCGAAATGAAGGAGATGAAGCCGTTGCGGCGCTTGGCGCGCAGGTAGCGCAGGCCAATGGCCACGGGAATGGGTTTGAACATGCAGGCACGCCAGTCGATTCAGCCTATGGTGCCACCGACCGGGGCCGACGGGAAACGCTTCGTGCGGCCACGGCCAGTCGCAGTTCACGTCGTTGTGCGCGATCAAGCACGTCCGGCCAGAACAACAGGCGCCTGCGACGCCAGCCCTCCCGCCAGTGCAGCAGCAGCCAGGGCCCGCGCACCACCAGCCGCGGCTCGGCAATATCGCCGCCGTCCAGCCGCAGCAGCTCTGGCAGGGGCGGCAGCTGCAGCACGACAGGGCGCCGCCGCAGGCGCCAGGCCAGCTCAGCCAGGCCAAGCGCCCAGACCCCGATCAACGCCGGAAGCAGATGCGCGGATGGCAGATCCGAAGCATGCAGCAGCCACGGCGCGGCCAGCAGTACCGCCAGCTGGGCGCCGGCCTGCAGCCGCGACGGGCGCCACTCAAGGCTTGAGGGCGAGGATCCTGTGCATGAGGGGGACGGCGTGTGCATGCGGACAGGCCTCGTAGCCCATGAACCAGCGCCACAACTTATCGTCCTCGCAATCGAGCAGGAACAGGAAAACCTCGCGGTCTTCGGTCGGCGCACTGCTCCATTCGCGGTCCAGGTAGCGACCGAACAACTGGTCCAGTTCGCGCATGCCGCGCCGGCAGCGCCAGCGCAGCTTCTTCAGCAGGATTTCTTCATCCATTGTGTTTCTCCAGATACAGCAAAGCCACGCATGGCGTGGCTCTGCTGGGGTCATGCAACTACCCGGCACCGTATCAGGCGCGGCGTTCCATCATCAGCTTCTTGATCTCGGCGATCGCCAGCGCCGGGTTCAGGCCCTTCGGGCAGGTCCGGGCGCAGTTCATGATGGTGTGGCAGCGGTACAGCTTGAACGGATCTTCCAGATCGTCCAAGCGCGCACCGGTGTCCTCGTCGCGCGAATCGATGATCCAGCGGTAGGCCTGCAGCAGGATCGCCGGGCCCAGGTAACGCTCGCCGTTCCACCAGTAGCTCGGGCAGCTGGTCGAACAGCACGCGCACAGGATGCACTCGTACAGGCCATCGAGCTTCTTGCGGTCTTCCGGCGACTGCAGGCGCTCACGGTCCGGCGGTGCCGGGGTCTGGGTGCGGATCCACGGCTTGATCGAGGCGTACTGCGCGTAGAAGTGGGTCAGGTCCGGAACCAGATCCTTGACCACGTTCATGTGCGGCAGCGGGTAGATCGGCACTTCCTTCTTGCCGCAGTCCGAGATGGCTCGGGTGCAGGCCAGGGTGTTGGTGCCGTCGATGTTCATCGCGCACGAACCGCAGATGCCTTCGCGGCACGAGCGCCGGAAGGTCAGGGTCGGGTCGATCTCGTTCTTGATCTTGATCAGCGCGTCCAGGACCATCGGGCCGCAGGCGTCCAGATCGACGTCATAGGTGTCGGTGCGCGGATTGCTGTCGTCGTCCGGACTCCAGCGGTAGATCTTGAAGGTGCGCACGTTCTTGCCGCCGGTCTTGGCGGGGAAGTGCTTGCCCTTCGTGATCTTGGAATTCTTGGGGAGTGAAAACTCGGCCATGGCTGCTCTCGTTGGCTCAGGCGGCCCGCGCCCGAGGGCGCGGATTGCATGTTAGGCGGGGTCGGATCAGTACACGCGCGGCTTCGGCGGCACCACGGACACGTCATCAGTCAACGTGTACATGTGCACCGGACGGTAGTCGAAGCTGCACTTGCCCTTCTCGTCCACGCTGACCAGGGTGTGCTTCTGCCAATTGACGTCGTCGCGGTCCGGGAAGTCCTCGTGCGCGTGTGCGCCGCGGCTTTCCTTGCGCTGCTCGGCCGAGTTGATCGTCGCCACTGCATTCAGCAGCAGGTTGTTCAGCTCGTAGGTCTCGATCAGGTCCGAGTTCCAGACCAGCGAACGGTCGGAGACCTTCACGTCCTGGAACGAATCGAAGATCTTGTCCATCTTCTCGCAGCCTTCCTTCAGCGTCTGGCTGGTACGGAAGACCGCCGCGTCGGCCTGCATGGTGCGCTGCATGCGATCGCGGATGACCGAAGTCGGGGTATCGCCGTTGGCGTGACGCAGCTTGTCCAGCAGGCCCAGCGCCTTGTCGCAGGCGTCGGCCGGCAGGGTCTTGTGCGCCGCGCCCGGGGTGATCGTCGCCGCGCAACGGTTGGCCACCGCACGCCCGAACACCACCAGGTCCAGCAGCGAATTCGAACCCAGGCGGTTGGCACCGTGCACCGAAACGCAGGCCGCTTCGCCGATGGCGTACAGGCCCGGCACGACCGCATCGGGGTTCTCGCCGTCCTTGCGTACCACTTCACCGTGGTAGTTGGTCGGGATGCCGCCCATGTTGTAGTGCACGGTCGGAATCACCGGGATCGGCTGCTTGTGCACGTCGACGCCGGCGAAGATGCGCGCGCTCTCGGCGATGCCCGGCAGCTTGTCGTCGATCACGCCCGGGCCGAGGTGGGTCAGGTCGAGCAGGATGTGGTCCTTGTGCTCGCCCACGCCACGGCCTTCGCGGATCTCGATGGTCATCGAACGGCTGACCACGTCGCGCGAAGCCAGGTCCTTGTAGTGCGGTGCGTAACGCTCCATGAAGCGCTCGCCGCTGCTGTTGCGCAGGATGCCGCCTTCACCGCGGACACCCTCGGTGATCAGGCAGCCGGCGCCGTAGATGCCGGTCGGATGGAACTGCACGAACTCCATGTCCTGCATGGCGATGCCGGCGCGCATGGCCAGGCCGCCACCGTCGCCGGTGCAGGTGTGCGCCGAGGTGGCGCTGAAGTAGGCGCGGCCGTAGCCGCCGGTGGCCAGCACCACGCCCTGGGCGCGGAACAGGTGCAGCGTGCCGTCGGACATGTCCAGCGCCAGCACACCACGGCAGGCACCTTCGTCATCGAAGATCAGGTCGAGTGCGAAGTACTCGATCATGAAGCGTGCGTCGTGCTTCAGCGACTGCTGGTACAGCGTGTGCAGCATCGCGTGGCCGGTACGGTCGGCCGCCGCGCAGGTACGCTGCGCCGCCGGGCCTTCGCCGTACTGGGTGGTCATGCCACCGAACGGACGCTGGTAGATCTTGCCTTCGGCGGTGCGGCTGAACGGCACGCCGTAGTGCTCGAGCTCGATGATCGCCGGAATCGCTTCACGGCACATGTACTCGATGGCGTCCTGGTCGCCCAGCCAGTCCGAACCCTTGATGGTGTCGAAGAAGTGGTAACGCCAGTCGTCCTCGCCCATGTTGCCGAGCGCGGCGGAGATACCGCCCTGGGCGGCAACGGTGTGCGAACGGGTCGGGAAGACCTTGGTCAGGCACACGGTCTGCAGGCCCTTGGCGGCCAGGCCGAACGTGGCACGCAGGCCGGCGCCGCCGGCGCCCACCACGACCATGTCGTACTTGTGTTCGGTAATCTTGTAAGCGGACATCTAGTCTGGATTCCTGTCTTGGCGCCTGGGCTCAGGCAACGCCGAGGGCGATGCGGCCCACCGCAAACACACTGACGATCATGCCGAGCACGGCAACGAACTTCACCGCGGTCTGCAGCACCAGGGCCAGCAGCGATTCGTGGATGTAGTCCTCCAGCACGACCTGCAGGCCGAGCTGGGCATGCCAGAACATGGCGATCAGCAGGCCGATCAGCGGAACGGCGTTCCACGGCTTGGCGATCGCGGCGGTGGCAGTCACGTAATCCGAGCCCAGCAGGCCCAGCACGAACACCAGGAACCAGATGCCCAGCACCACCAGCGCGGCGGCGGTCAGGCGCTGATGCACGAAGTGCTCGGTGCCGGTCTTGGCCGAACCGAGACCGCGCACGCCCTTCAACGGGGTACGGAACTTGCTCATGCGGCACCTCCGAACAGCACATAGGCCCACACGGCCAGGGTGATCAGCAGGCTGCCGATCACCGACATCCAGCTGCTGCGGATGAAGGTGGCAATGCGGAATCCGATCGCGAAGTCCTGCACGATATGGCGGATGCCATTGCACAGGTGATAGGCGAACGACCATGTCCACGCGAACAGGAACACGCGGCCATACCAGGCCCCGGCATGGCCGGTGAAGCAGTTCCAGGATTCGGGCCCCATCATCAGAGCCAACAGGCCTCCGGCGATGATGAGGGCACCAACAGACAGAAAGACGCCAGTGGCTCGATGCAGGATCGAGGTGGCCATCTGAATCTGCCAGCGATACACCTGAAGGTGCGGAGAAAGGGGACGTTGTCTGGTCGCCATTCGCTGGGCTCGTTGTCTCGGCTGGGCGGCATAAGGCCGCGTTGGCTCAATGCTGATCAAAAATCGATGCAGCGTCCGTTTTTTTCCCAATCGCCATACCGCACCGGATCAAGTCCGCCGCGGCCACCGAATTCTTCTTCCACCTCTGGTTGTTCCACGGGCACAGGGACCGGGGGAACCAGCGGGGCTTCAGCTTCGGCGTCGGGAGTGGGGGTTGTTTGGCCTATCATGATGGGTCTCGCAACGCACAAATTTTAGACCTCGTTCACGTGCCTGACAACCTTCCCCCTGCTTTCGTCGCATATCCGCGCCTGCCCGGCCATCAATTGCTGAGCCTGCAGGGCGTGGATGCAGTGGCTTTTGCCCATGCCCAGTTCAGCAGCGACGTGACCGCCCTGCCCCTGCTGCACTGGCAGTGGAGCGCGTGGCTGAGCGCCAAAGGCCGCACCCTGGCGGTGTTCCAGCTGCTGCGGCTGGCCGATGACCATGTGCTGCTGGTGCTCGCCGACGGTGATGCCGATGCGATTGCGTCGCAACTGCAGCGCTTCGTGTTCCGCCGCAAAGTGAAACTGCAGGTGCATGCGGACCTGGCCGTGGCCGGTGCCTTTACTGCGCCGGAAGCCGCCGCTGGCGCCGCCATCGCGCTGGTCGGCAGTCAGGGTTGGGAGCTGGATCTGGGCAGCGACGCACTTCCCCGTACGCTGCGCATCGGCCCGGTCGAGGCCTTCCCGGCCAGCGACGAAGCCGAAGATGCCGCCTTCGCCCTGGCCTGGCGCCAGGCCGACCTGCGCTTTGGCCTGCCACGCTTGGCAGAGAGCCAGCGCGAGGTGTGGACCCCGCAGCAGCTGGGTCTGGACCGCCTCAACGGCTACAGCGTGAAGAAGGGCTGCTACCCCGGCCAGGAAATCGTCGCGCGCACCCATTTCCTCGGCAAGGCCAAGCGCGCGGTGCAGCTGCTGCATACCGCTGCACCTGCGCAGGCAGGCGATGGCGTGCAGCAGGACGGCGTCGCGCTCGGCACCCTGGCCAGCGTGGCCGGCGATCTGGCACTGGCTGTGCTGCCGCTGGAGACCGGCGACAGCGAACTGCAGGTGGGCAACGCGGTCGCGCAGCGGATGCCGCTGCTGGACGGCCTGGCGCGCTGAACCGCCGATCCGGCATTTCATCCACGCATGTCATCCACGCATGGCGTGGATCTACTGGTGATCACGGTGGGTGCGGACCGTTGGTCCGCACGCCTTCGGCGAAGGAAGGTAGTGCCGGCCACTGGCCGGCAACCACGCCGGGTTGAGGTTGCCGGCCAGCGGCCGGCACTACCGGTTACAGGCGCTCGCCGGTTTCCGGGTTGAAGAAATGCAGGCCCTGGGGGTGGATCGCCACCCGGATGTCCTCGCCCACGCCCGGCAGCGACTGCGGCGCCACGCGCATGGTCAGCGCGTGCTGGCCGCTGCTCATGTTGACGAAGATCTCGTTGCCGACCGGCTCGATGCCTTCGATGCGCGCGGTGAACGCATGCGTGTCTTCACTGCCTGCCGGCTGCAGGTGCTCGGGACGCACGCCCACGGCGATCGGCTTCTGCAGCCACGCCGGATCGATCGTCGCCTGCCCCAACGGGGCACGCCACTGGCCATCGACCACGGTCACGCCACCAGCGTCGCCCTGCAGCGTGCCGCGCAGCACGTTCATCGCCGGGCTGCCGAGGAAGCCGGCCACGAACAGGTTGGCCGGGCGGTCGTACAGCGCCATCGGCGTATCGATCTGCTGGATGATGCCGTCCTTCAGCACCACGATGCGCTGGCCCAGGGTCATCGCCTCGACCTGATCGTGGGTCACGTAGATCATGGTGGTGCCCAGCTTGCGGTGCAGCTGCGCGATCTCGGTGCGCACGCTGTGGCGCAGCTTGGCATCCAGGTTGGACAGCGGCTCGTCGAGCAGGAACACCGCCGGCTCACGCACCAGCGCACGGCCCAGGGCAACACGCTGGCGCTGGCCACCGGACATCGCCTTGGGCAGCTTGTCCATCATGTCGGTCAGGCCCAGCGTCTGCGCGGCTTCGCTGATGCGCTTGTCGATGGTCGCCTTGTCGTGCCCGCGCAGCTTCAGGCCAAAGGCCAGGTTCTCGGCCACGGTCATGTGCGGATACAGCGCGTAACTCTGGAACACCATCGCGATGTCGCGATCCTTCGGCGCCACGTCGTTGACCACGCGATCACCGATGGTCAACGTGCCGCCGCTGATCTCTTCCAGCCCGGCCACCATCCGCAACAGGGTCGACTTGCCACACCCCGACGGACCGACCAGCACCATCAACTCGCCGTCGGCGACCTCGAAGGTGGCGTCCTTCACTGCAACCTGGCCGTTGTCGTAGACCTTGCGCACACCCTGCAACTGCACTTTTGCCATTTCACTCATCCAGTCCGCCCGACGCCGGGCTGTCTTTTGGGACTGCCTCGGCCCTCCCGATGGCAGTGATGATTGCGCGGTTGCCGCATGACGGCGACCACTGCAATCGAATACAGTTGCCCATTCTGCCATGTAAACGTTTTCACGTGGCACTATCCGACAGTCGGTGCGCGCCGACCTGCATCGTCGACCGAACGAAGGGTTGCCGCTGTAGTGGTTTCGATTGGAACGGTGCTCCGCCAACCCGGAAAACCGATCCAGATGAGCCTCGGACAGGCAGTTGCGCGGATGTCCCCCGAACCCAGCCATGAAGCGATTGACAACGATGTCACCCGGATCTGAAACTCGAGCGATGCACGACACACTCTTCCTGTTTGGTGCCACAGGTGATCTGGCCCAGCGCTACCTGTTCCCTTCGCTGCTGCGCCTGCTCGGCGACGGCCTGCTGCCGGAGGATTTCCGCATCCGTGCGCTGGCCCTGTCGGGCCACGACACCGAAGCCTTCCATGACATCCTGCGCCCGCGCCTGCAGCAGGCGATGCCGATGGCCAGCCAGGAGGACATCGCCTCCCTGCTGCGCCGCATCGACTACCGCTCGGTGGACCTGCGCGACGTCGACTCGGTCGCCGCTGCCGTGTCCGACCTGGTCGACCGCCGCTGCGTGAGCTACCTGGCGATCCCCCCGGGCCTGTACATCTCCACCTGCGAGGGCCTGGCCAAGGGCGGCGCGCTGGCCGCACCCGCGCGCCTGATGCTGGAGAAGCCGATCGGCAGCGACAGCGAAAGCGCCGAGGAGATCATCACCACCATCGGCCAGTGGATCGACGAAGACCGCGTGTTCCGCCTCGATCACTACCTGGGCAAGGCGGCGGTACAGAACCTGATCGCGCTGCGCTTCGGCAACACGCTGCTGGAAGCGGTGTGGAACCGCAATTACATCGAATCGGTGCACATCCTGGTCGCCGAAAGCGAAGGCGTGGATGGCCGCGATGCCTACTACGCGCGCTCCGGCGCCCTGCGCGACATGGTGCAGAGCCACATCCTGCAGCTGCTGTGCATGGTGGCGATGGAGCCGCCGGCGTCGCTGGAAGCCGACCGCATCCGCGATGAGAAGGTCAAGGTGCTGCGCGCACTGCGCCCGCTGGATGCCAAGCACGCCGCGCGTGACAGCGTGCGCGGCCGCTATACCGCCGGCAGCATCAACGGCCAGCCCGCACAGGCCTACCAGCCGCCGGAAGGCAGCGACGTGGAGACCTTCGCCGGTGTCACCGCGCACATCGACAACTGGCGCTGGAGCGGGGTGCCGTTCCACCTGGTCACCGGCAAGCGCCTGCCCGAGCGCACCACCCGCGTGGTGGTGACCCTCAAGCCGGTCACGCATTGGTTGTTCGAGCGTCCGCAGCGTGCGCAGGCCGCACCGAACCGCCTGGTGTTCCAGCTGCAGCCGCAGGAGAACATCGAACTGGGCCTGATGAGCAGCCTGGCCGGGCCGGAATGGGGCGCGCTGGAACTGCAGCCGCTGGAGCTGGAGCTGTCGGTGCCGACCGGCCTGCATCGCCGTATCGCCTACGAGCGCCTGTTCCTGGACGCGTTCAACGGCAACCACACCCTGTTCGTGCGCGATGACGAAGTGCGTGCCGCCTGGGCCTGGATCGACAGCGTTGCCGATGCCTGGAAGGCGGCCAACCTGCCGCTGGAACCCTACCCTGCCGGCCAGTGGGGCCCGGCCAACGCGGTCGACTTCCTGCCGCAGGGCGTGGATGCGCCGGACAGCGGAGCGTCGGAATGAGTGCCAGCTCGCAGCCCGTGCTGGTCGCCGACATCGGTGGTACCAATGCCCGCTTCGCCCTTGCCGACACCTCGCAGGACGCCCCGCTGCTGAAAGAGAGCATCCGCGAGTACGCCGTGGCGGAGTTCCCGTCGCTGGGTGATGCCGCGCGCCACCATCTGGAGCAGATCGGCGCCACCGCAAGCCGTGGCGTGTTCGCAGTCGCCGGTCGTGTCGATGGTGACGAAGCCCGCATCACCAACCATCCGTGGGTGATCTCGCGCAGCCGCACGGCCGCGATGCTTGGTTTCAACGAACTGCACCTGATCAACGACTTCGCCGCGCAGGCGATGGCGATTTCGCTGCTGCAGCCCGATGACGTGGTCCAGGTCGGCGGTGCCGCCTGGGTTCCGGGCAAGCCGGGTCAGCCGCGCAACTACGCAGTGATCGGCCCAGGTACCGGCCTCGGTGTCGGCGGCCTGATCCTTCGCCACGGCCGCTGTTACCCGCTGGAAACCGAGGGCGGCCATGTCAGCTTCCCGCCGGGAACGCCGGAAGAGATCCGCATCCTGGAGATCCTGTCCGAGCAGTTCGGGCGCGTCTCCAACGAGCGGCTGATCTGCGGCCCCGGCCTGGTCAACATCCATCGCGCAATCTGCGAGATGGCGGGTATCGACCCGGGCCAACTGCAACCGGTGGACGTGACCGCCCGCGCCCTGCACGGCGATCCACAGGCGATGCGTACCGTGGATGTGTTCTGCGCGGTGTTCGGCGCCATTGCCGGTGATCTGGTGCTGACCCAGGGCGCCTGGGATGGTGTGTTCCTGACCGGTGGGCTGACTGCGAAGATGCTCGATTCATTGCAGCACTCCGGTTTCCGCCAGCGCTTCGAACACAAGGGCCGGTTCTCTTCGATCATGGCGCGGGTGCCGTCGCTGGCCGTGATGCATCCCCACGCCGGACTGCTGGGCGCCGCTGCCTATGCTGCCGACGCCGAACGTGACGCACCAGGAGTTGCCGCATGACCCCCATCTTCCAGGACGACCGTATCGACTTCATCAACCATGGCGATGCCGATGGCTGGATCGAAGCGGTTGCAGCCGAAATGGCGCAGGCGATCAACCACGACATCACCGAACTGGGCCGCGCACGCATCCTGCTGTCCGGCGGTACTACGCCGGCCCCGATATACCAGGCGCTGGCCGAGCTGGACGTGCATTGGGACCGCGTTGAAGTGAGCCTGGCCGACGAGCGCTGGTTGTCGCCGCAGGATCGCGACAGCAATGCGTGGCTGGTGCGCGAGAGCCTGCTCACGCGTGCCGAAGGTGCGCACTTCGATCCGCTGGTGCGGATCGGCAAGCCGCTGCCCGAATGCGTGTATACCGCCAACCTGCAGGCCCAGCACAGCCAGGCGCCAAGCCTGGTCGCACTGGGCATGGGCAACGACGGCCATACCGCCTCGCTGTTCCCGGGCTCGAAGGACCTGACCCGCGCGCTGGAAAGCACCCTGCCGTACGCCGCGCTGGATGCCACCGGATGCCCCGGTGCCAACCAGTGGCCGCTGCGCATCACCCTGACCCCGCGCGGCCTCGGCCAGTGCCGCCAGCGCCTGCTGCTGCTGCGCGGCAAGCAGAAGCTGCAGGTGCTGCGCCAGGCATTGGACAGCAACGACCCGCAGCAGTATCCGATCCTCAACGCGATCAACCTGGAAGGCGCGCGCCTGCGCGTCCACTGGGCTGATTGATGTCGGCGGCGGCGCCCTGCTGCCGCTTGCCTCTCGCCACCTCGAACGCCGGTAGCCAATGAGCCTCCATCCGCAACTGCAAGCCATCACTGAGCGCGTCATCCGCCGCAGCGCCGCTTCGCGCGCCGCCTATCTGGCAGCGATCGACGCCTCCCTGCGCGATGGCCCGTTCCGCAGCCGCCTCAGCTGCGGCAACCTCGCCCACGGTTTCGCTGCCTGTGGCGGCACCGACAAGAGCCGCCTGCGCGGCGGCGTGACGGCCAACCTGGGCATCATCACCGCCTACAACGACATGCTGTCGGCGCACCAGCCGTTCGAGACCTATCCCGAACAGATCCGTGCGGTGGCCCGCGAACTGGGCGCGACGGCACAGGTTGCCGGCGCTGTGCCGGCGATGTGCGACGGCGTCACCCAGGGCCGTGGCGGCATGGAGCTGTCGCTGTTCTCGCGCGATGTCATTGCCCAGGCCACTGCGATCGGGCTCAGCCACGACATGTTCGATACCACCGTGTACCTCGGTGTGTGCGACAAGATCGTGCCGGGCCTGCTGATCGGCGCCCTCGCCTTCGGCCATCTTCCGGCGGTGTTCGTGCCGGCCGGCCCGATGACGCCGGGCATTCCCAACAAGCAGAAGGCCGAAGTGCGCGAGCGCTACGCCGCCGGCGAAGCCACCCGCGAAGAACTGCTGGAAGCCGAATCGGCGTCCTACCACGGCGCAGGCACCTGCACCTTCTACGGCACCGCCAATTCCAACCAGGTGCTGCTGGAAGCGATGGGCGTGCAGTTGCCGGGCGCATCGTTCGTCAATCCGGACACGGCGCTGCGCGATGCACTGACCCGCGAAGCCACCGAGCGCGCACTGGACATCACCGCGCTGGGCGACGACTTCCGTCCGCTGGGCCGGATCATCGACGAGCGCGCGATCATCAACGCGATCATCGCGCTGATGGCCACCGGCGGCTCGACCAACCACACCATCCACTGGATCGCGGTGGCACGTGCGGCCGGCATCGTGCTGACCTGGGACGACTTCGACGAGCTGTCGCAGCTGATCCCGCTGCTGGCGCGCGTCTATCCGAACGGCGAAGCCGACGTGAACCGCTTCGCTGCAGCGGGTGGCCCGGCGTTCGTGTTCGGTGAACTGATCAAGGCCGGCCTGATGCATGGCGACCTGGTCAGCGTTGCCCGTGGCGGCATGGCCGACTACGCGCGCGAGCCGCAGCTGCGCGATGGCAAGCTGGTGTACCTGCCGGGCCTGGAACGCAGCGCCGATGAAGAAGTGGTGCGCGGTGTCGACAACCCGTTCGAGAGCCAGGGCGGCCTGCGCCTGCTGCGCGGCAACCTCGGCAAGTCGCTGATCAAACTGTCGGCGGTGAAGCCGCAGTACCGCACCATCGAAGCGCCGGCCGTGGTGGTTGATGCGCCGCAGGTGCTGAACAAGCTGCACGCCGGCGGCCTGCTGCCCGAGCATTTCGTGGCGGTCGTGCGTTACCAGGGGCCGCGTGCGAACGGCATGCCGGAACTGCATTCGCTGGCGCCGCTGCTGGGCCTGCTGCAGAACCAGGGCCGGCGCGTGGCGCTGGTCACCGATGGTCGCCTGTCTGGTGCGTCGGGCAAGATTCCCGCCGCCATCCACGTGACGCCGGAAGCTGCACGCGGTGGTCCGCTGGGCAAGGTGCGCGAGGGCGACATCATCCGCCTGGATGGTGAGGCCGGCACGCTTGAAGTGCTGGTGGACGCAGCCGAATGGGCCGCGCGTACACATGCGCCGAATACGGCGCCGGCCGCCAATGACCTGGGCCGCAACCTGTTCGCGATCAACCGGCGCGTGGTGGGTCCGGCCGATCAGGGCGCGATCTCGATTTCGTGTGGTCCGGCGGCGGCTGACGGTGGGCCGTGGGACTACGACGCGGAGTATGAGCTGGGGCACGATGCTGCTGCGGCGGCGGCGCCGCATGAGGCGAAGGACGCCTGAGGGATTGAAGCGCGTTGCGGGTATGTGGCGGCGGTTGGTTTCCAGGGGGCGGCGAAGGGCAGGCCGTCGCCAGGACACGCCGTAAATACATCCCTGTAGGCTCGATCGCGCCATCCATGGCGCGAACGGTCCTGGCGACGCCCTGCCCTCCGCCGCATCACAGTTTCCGGCGCCGATACGCCGCGAAGTGATCATTGAAAGCACAACTAGAGCGAAAGCAAAGGCAGAAGCAGAGCTATGGGTATCGAACAACATCAGGTGCGGGCGGCGGAGCTGTTGCATGCGGCCGGCATCCTGCCGGTGGTGACGATTCATACGCTGGACCAGGCACGTGCGGTCAGCGCGGCGCTGCTGGAAGGCGGATTGCCGGCGATCGAGCTGACGCTGCGGACGCCGGTGGCGGTGGAAGCACTGGCGATGCTCAAGCGTGAGCTGCCGGATGTGGTGGTCGGCGCGGGTACGGTGCTGACGGTGGAGCAGATGCAGCAGTCGATCGATGCGGGTGCCGATTTCCTGGTGACCCCGGGCACGCCGCCGGTGCTGGCCGATGCGTTGGCTGCGGCACCGCTGCCGGTGGTACCGGGTGCGGCGACGCCGACCGAACTGCTGGCGCTCTACGCGCGCGGTTTCCGCGTGTGCAAGCTGTTCCCGGCCACGGCCGTGGGCGGCCTGGCGATGATCAAGGGCGTAGCCGGCCCGATCGCCGACCTCAAGCTGTGCCCGACCGGTGGCATCACCGAGAACACCGCCGCCGAGTACCTGGAGCAGAAGAACGTGGTCTGCATCGGTGGCTCGTGGATGGTGCCGGGCAACTGGATCGAGGCCGGCCAGTGGGACAAGGTGCGCGAAAGCGCCGCGCAGGCCGCGAAGATCGTCAAGCGCGTACGCGGCAACTGACGCACTGCGGGGTCAGAGCCCTTTCCCGCCGGGAAAGGGATCCGCCCCAAGCGCGCAAAGCGCGCGACCCGCTCCTTCCGTTCCCTTCTTCATTCTGCGGTGGCAGCGCACGGAACCTGTCCGTGGCCCTGCGGAGGGATCGCGCAGGGGCGTAAGCGCCGTGGATGGCGCGCCCGAGCCTCCAGGGATGGATTCACGGCGTCCCCTGCGCGATCCCTCCGCAGGGCCAACCCCACGAACTCCGTCCCACCACCGCGAGGGGCTCAGCCGTTGGCTGAAATCCTTACAGCGGCCGTGCCGGATCCACCAGCCCGTACTGGCTGGCCATCCGCGCCAACGCGATGTTGTCGTGGATTCCCATCTTCTCGAACAACCGCGCCTTGTGCGTGTTGACCGTCTTCGCGCTCAGGCTCAGACGACGGGCGATATCTTCCTGGCGCAGGCCCTGGGTCAGCAGCAATGCCACTTCCAGCTCACGCGGCGACAGGTTGTCGAACGGCGAGCCGTTGCCTTCCACGGTGGACAACGCCAGGTTCTGCGCGATGCTCGTGCCCAGGTAGCGCCGTCCGGCAGCTACGTCGCGCACCGCACGCAGCAGTTCCTGCGCATCGCAGCCCTTGCCGATGTAACCGGCGGCGCCGGCCTCGAGCAGGCGCTTGGGCAGCGGACCGTCTTCCAGCACCGACACGATCACCACCCGCGTGCTGCGGTGGCCACGGACGATGCGCTCGGTTACTTCCATCCCGCTCACGCCGGGCAGGTGCAGATCACACAACACCACGTCCGGTTGCAGCTGGCGGATCGCGGGCAGCGCGTCTTCGCCCGTTTCGGCCTCGCCCACCACTTCAATGTCGGTTTCACTCGACAGTATCATTTTCATCCCGGTGCGGACCAACGCATGGTCATCCACCAGGTAGACTCGAATCGTCATTCACGTACCTCTTCGAATGCGGCCAATACGGGTCAACCTAGGCAGGAGCACCTGACCACTGCAAGCGCGGATGTTGCGCAATTCCGGCGTTCTGCCTTGCGCATCACATTCTTCACGCACTGATCGTGCCCCTTGCCCTGCAGAACCCGTTACAACGAAACAACCCGTCCCTCAGCTAGACGCCCTTGGGAGGGCATCCACGTCACTCCCCTTGCGTGATCGCTTCGCTGGCCGTCGCTGGCGGCGAACCGTGCCGTCGCCATGGATGACGGCGGCTGAACATGACCAGATAGCACCCTACCACCCAAACCAGCGCGGCACACCACCCGGCGAGGATGTCGGAGGGGTAATGCACCCCCAGATAGACCCGGGAAACGCTTACCAGCAGGCTGAACGACGGCGCCAGCAGCAGTACCGGCCAGCGCCAGCGGGTATTCCAGGCCAGCAGCACCAGGGTGACCGCCAGGGTCATCGAGCCCATCGCGTGGCCACTGGGGAAACTGAACGTGGATTCCGGCGCGATCGATTCCCACAGGCTGGGCCGGTCACGCTGGAAGAAGTGCTTGCTGCCCATGTTGAGCAGCGCCGACCCTACGAAGCTCACGGCCACGAAGGTCGCTTCGCGCCAACGCCGGTGCCAGGCCAGTGCACCGACAATCAGCACATCAGCCGGGATCAGGAACCACTCGTAGCCCAGCTTCGACAGCAGCACGAACACATGGTCCAGCCACGGCGAATGCAGGCCGTGCATCTGCCACAGCAGCGGCGCATCGAAATGGAAGGATTCGAACTCGTGCACCTCGTCGGCCAGGGCGACGAATCCGGCCAGCGGCAGCAGCACGCCGGCAAACAGCAGCAGCAGCCGCCAGGCATTGCGCGCCATCCAGTGGCGGAAGCCGGAGGCGGGCTCCGGTGCAGCGAGGATCGTCGGCTTACCCGGCGCTTCGGACATAGGTGCGTTCAACGTAATCATCGATCAGGGCGACGAATTCCTGGGCGATGTTCTCGCCACGCAGGGTCACCTTCTTCTCGCCATCGACGAACACCGGTGCCGACGGTGCTTCACCGGTGCCCGGCAGCGAGATGCCGATGTTGGCATGCCGCGACTCACCCGGCCCGTTGACCACGCAGCCCATCACCGCCAGGGTCATGTTCTCCGCACCCGGGTGCTGGATCTTCCACAGCGGCATCTTTTCGCGCACGTGGTTCTGCACCACCTTGGCCAGCTCCTGGAAGAATTCCGAGGTGGTACGGCCGCAGCCCGGGCACGCCGTGACCAGCGGAGTGAAGGCGCGCTGGCCGGTGGTCTGCAGCAGTTCCTGGGCGACGATCACTTCCTGCGTGCGCGACTGGCCCGGTTCGGGCGTCAGCGAAATGCGGATGGTGTCGCCGATGCCTTCCTGCAGCAGCACGCTGAGCGCCGCCGCCGAGGCGACGATGCCCTTGCTGCCGATACCGGCTTCGGTCAGGCCCAGATGCAGGGCGAAGTCCGAACGCTGGGCCAGGTCGCGGTAGACCGCGATCAGCTCCTGCACGCCGCTGACCTTGGCCGACAGGATGATGCGATCGCGCGGCAACCCCAGCTCGACGGCCTGCTCGGCCGAATCCAGTGCCGAACGGATCAGCGCCTCGCGCAGCACGCGGCCGGCGTCCCAGGGCTGTTCGCGGTGGTTGTTCTCGTCCATCAGCTTGGCCGCCAGGGCCTGGTCCAGCGAGCCCCAGTTGGCGCCGATGCGCACCGGCTTGTTGTAGCGGATGGCGAACTCGATCAGCTGCGCGAACTGCAGGTCCTTCTTCTTGCCGAAGCCTACGTTGCCCGGGTTGATGCGGTACTTGGCCAGTGCTTCGGCGCAGGCCGGCTCGGCCGTCAGCAGCTGGTGGCCGTTGTAGTGGAAGTCGCCGATCAGCGGTACGTCGATGCCCATCATCGCCAGCTTGTCGACGATGCGCGGGATCGCCGCGGCCGCTTCGACCGTGTTGACGGTCAGGCGCACCATTTCCGAGCCGGCACGCCAGAGCTCAGCGACCTGCTTGACGCTGGACGCCACATCGGACGTGTCGGTATTGGTCATCGACTGCACCACGACCGGCTTGCCACCGCCCACGGTGACTCCACCGATCTGGACCGCTTGGGTCAGGCGACGGGGCCAGGAAGTGGCATCGGAGGGGGCTGTAGGGCGGGTGACGGCGTCATGCATGCGGGCATTCTAACGCCCGCCCCGACCTTCCGGGTGTGTCGCATTCAGGCGACAGTCCGGCTGCGGCCGATTGTCGCAGGCAGCCGTCCCCGCGAACGCATACGATGGGCGCGAATGACCGGTCCCGACGCCCCGTTTCTCCGAACCCTGTGCAGCCTGCGCTGGTTGGCCGTGGCTGGCCAGGCGGCCACCATCCTGGTTGCGACCTGGGTGCTGGGACTGCCCTTGCCGCAACTGCCGCTGTGGTCGGGCGTTGCCGTGCTCGCCGTATTCAACCTGTATACGCAGCTGCGCCCGGAGCCGGCCGATACCGCGCCGCTGACCGCCTTCGGCCACATCCTGGTGGACGTGATCATCCTCACATGGATGGTCAGCTGGAGCGGCGGCATCGCCAATCCGTTCGGCTCGCTGTTCCTGATCCTGATCGCCCTGGCGGCCTTCGCCCTGCCCCTGCGCTGGGCCCTGGCCGTGGCCAGCGCCTGCCTGCTGGGCTACGCCGCCAGCGGACTGTTCGGGCAACCGCTGCCGGCGGGCTATTTCAACGCACTGGACCTCAATCGCTGGGGCGTGATCGCCACCTTCCTGCTGTCCGCTGCGGTCGTACTGATCTTCTCTACCCGGCTGGCGATCGCGCTGCGCGAGCGCGAGCTGGAACTGTCGGCACTGCGCGAACGCTTCGCGCGCAACGAGGGCATCGTCGCCCTGGCCACGCATGCAGCCTCGGTGGCGCATGAACTGAACACGCCGCTGGCGACGATGACCCTGCTCGCCGACGACGTGGCCGAACGCAGCGAAGAACCGGAAGTGCGCGAGGACATGGAAACCCTGCGCGAACTGCTGGTGCAGTGCCGGGAGCGCGTGCTGGCCCTGGCCGCCCCGGCCTCCAATGACGGCCCCGGGCGCGCCCACTCCACGGCCCAGCAGGTGCTGGAGCAATGGCGGCTGGTGCGCCCGACCATCGACCTGCATCGCAACGACGACGCACCCCTGCGCCTGCCGCTGGACCCGGGCGTCGGCCACCTGCTGATGGTGCTGCTGAACAACGCGGCCGATGCCGGCGAGCAGGCCGGCCGACCGCGCGTCGATCTCAGCCTGCGCATCGAAGGCGACGACCTGATCGGCGAAGTGCGCGACTACGGCCATGGCTTCAACGCCCGCGCCGCCGTGCTGCCGGGCAAGCTGTTCGGCAGCAGCAAGAGTGAAGGCATGGGCGTCGGTCTTGCCCTGTCCCATGCCACCATCGAACGCCTGGACGGCGAGATGTGGATGCGCCCGGCCCAAGGGGCCGGTAGCCGCGTCGGCTTCCGCCTGCCGTTGGCCCCCCGCGAGGAATGACCATGACTGCTTCCACCCTTGGCCTGCTGGTCGACGACGACGAACTCTACCTGCGCACCCTGCAGCGCAGCCTGGCCCGCAAAGGGCTGGAGACGCAGACCGCACAGGATGCCGCCAGCGCGCTGGCACTGGCCCGCCAGCATCCGCCGGCGTTCGCGCTGATCGACCTGAAGCTGGGCAGCGATTCCGGGCTGGCCCTGATACAGCCGTTGCGCGCGCTGCGCGCAGACATGCGGATCCTGCTGGTGACCGGCTATGCCAGCATCGCCACCGCAGTGGAGGCGATCAAGCTGGGCGCCGACGACTACCTGCCGAAGCCATCGACGGTGCCGATGATCCTGCGTGCGCTGGGCGAGGAAGACGATGGCCCCGCCGATGACGGCGAGATGGAAGTGCCTGATGCGATGACCCCGATCAGCCGCCTGCAGTGGGAACACATCCAGCAGGCGATGCATGAAACCGGCGGCAATGTGTCGGCGGCCGCGCGGCTGCTCGGCATGCACCGGCGTTCGCTGCAGCGCAAGCTGGCCAAGCGGCCGAGCCCGGAACGCGATCCGAGCCGGTGATGCGTCGTCGTATTCGCCGGGCATGGCCCGGCGCTACCGGCATGACGAAGGGTAGCGCCGGGCAATGCCCGGCGGCATTCCCCGCCCGCGTCAGCCCCTCAGCTGCGCCAGCAGCTCACGGGTCAGCGGATCATTGATCTGGACATCCTCGCCCTGCCTGGCCTCGGCGTCCACTTCTGCAACCCATTGATCCACCCCACCACGCATCAGATCTGCCCGACTGGGCAGGACGTCGCGCGCAGGGCTATACAGATCGAGCAGCAGTCGGTTGCGGGCCTCGACTGTCATGTCCGCGCCGCCAGACCGCTCGACGATGATGTCAGCCCGCGCCAGGCCCTGCTCATCCACGCACCGCTCGCCATGACGCAGCAGAACCAGCACCGGCACATCTGCGCCCTCCTGCACGGCGGCCTGCAGCCGGTCGTGTCCGTCCAGCACCACGTGTGCCTGCAGGCCACTGATCCACATCAGCAGCACCGGTGGCAGTGATCCTGCCCGGGCCTGCCTGGCCCAGGCCTTGACCCGCCCATCCGTGGCCAGTGACGGTGCCCGCAGCAGGACAGGAGGCAGGCATTCGCCGTGCGTCACGCTCGACCAGTCCAAGGTATCGACCGCCGGTCGGGCCAGCGCATCTGACGCGAGCGTGAGCGGCATCCGCGCACGCTCCAGGCCATGCAGCGTCGGCTGCAGCAGCCATTCGCCCTGTGCCAGCGGAGATCGATCCGAACGGGTAAGGGCCCGTGCGAAATGACGTGCCCACGCTGCGGCAGTCCGCACCGGATCATCCGAATGCAACGCCCGCGCCTCGGCAGCCGTGATCGGTGGAATGATCGCCGGCGAGGCCGGGGAGGCGCTGCGAAGCAGGTCCACGCCGAAGTAGTCGGGCTCCACCCTCGCCCACAACATGGGGCGTTCCTCGGTACCCACCCGTATGCGGTCCGGCGGGCAGACCGAAACCACAAGCGCAGGGCGCACGGGGGCCTGCACGGTCAGGTGCAGACCCGCCCACACCTCGGGCTGCCTTCGTCGAACGAGGTCGCGCCAGTGCATCGACGCACGCATCCGGCGCGCCGCGCTCAGCCCTTCAGCTGAGCCAGCAACTCACGGGTCAGCGGATCATTGATCTGGACATCCTCGCCCTGCAGGGCCGGCAGCAGGCCACTGGCCAGCTGCTTGCCCAGTTCGACACCGAACTGGTCGAAAGCGTTGATGTTCCAGATCACCGACTGCACGTACACCGCGTGCTCGTACATCGCGATCAAGGCGCCCAGCGCCTGCGGGGTGAGCGCGTCGAGCAGGATCATCGTGCTCGGGCGGCCGCCCGGGTAATCGCGGTGCGGATCGTCGCTGCCCTGGCCGTTGGCCAGTGCTTCGGTCTGCGCCAGCAGGTTGGCCATCAGCGCCTGGTGGTTGACCGTATACGGATCATCGTTGTGCACGCAGCCGATGAAATCGGCTGGGATGATGCTGGTGCCCTGGTGCAGCGCCTGGAAGAAGCTGTGCTGCACATCGGTGCCCGCACCGCCCCACCACACCGGCACGGTGTCGGTGGTGACCGGCTGGCCATCGCGCTGCACGCGCTTGCCCAGGCTTTCCATCACCAGCTGCTGCAGGTAGGCCGGCAGCAGCGCCAGGCGCTGGTCGTAGGTCATCACCGCATGCGTGGCGTAGCCCAGCAGATTGCGGTTCCAGATGTCGGTCAGGCCGTGCAGCACCGGCAGGTTGCGCTCCAACGGTGCGTCCAGCGCATGCGCATCCATCTGCGCGGCACCTTCCAGCAGCTGCTCGAAGCGCTCGAAGCCGATGGCCAGTGCGATCGGGAAACCGACGGCCGACCACAGCGAATAGCGGCCGCCCACCCAGTCCCACATCGGCAGCACGCGCTCGGCGGCAATGGCGAAGGCCTTGGCGGCGCGTTCCGGATTGGCGCTGACCGCGTACAGACGGTCGCTGCCGCCCAGCCAGTCATGCAGGATCTGGCCGTTGAGCAGGGTTTCCTGGGTACCAAAGGTCTTGGAAATGAGGATGCCGGCGGTCTTCGCCGGATCCAGCGTGGCCAGCGTGCGCTGCATGGCGGCGCCGTCCACGTTCGACACGAAATGCACGCGCAGGCGTGCGCCTGTGACCGGGCGCAGCGCATCGGCGACCAGTCGCGGGCCGAGATCGGAACCGCCAATGCCGACGCTGACCACATCGGTCACGCCGCTGTCTTCCAGCGCGCGCACCAGCACGCCCATGCGCTGGCGGATGCCGCGCGCGGTGGCATAGGCCTCGGCCGCCACCGGCGCATCGACTACATCACCGCGCAACGCGGTATGCAGCGCAGCGCGGCCTTCGGTCAGGTTGACCTGCTCGCCACGGAACAGGCGCGTGATGGCGCCGCCGACATCACGTTCGGCAGCCAGCGCCAACAGCGCCTGCAACGCTGCGGCATCGTATTTCTGCCGGGCGAAGTTGACATACAACGGACCGACCCGCAGCGCCAGGTCCTGTACACGGCCGGGTTCGGCGGCGAGCAGGCCGGGAATGCTTGCGCCCTTCAGGCGCTGGGCGTGGGAATGCAGCGAGTCGAATCCGTTGTTCGTTGTCATGCGGCCTGGGTCGGGATCGTGTCGTTGGTGTGGGAAATCTGGTTGTTGCCATCCACGTACACCAGCTTCGGCTTGAAGCTGTCGGCTTCCTGCTCGGTCATGCTGGCGAAGGCGGCAATGATGATGATGTCACCGACCTGCACGTGGCGCGCGGCGCCACCATTGAGCGAGACGACGCCGCTGCCGGCTTCGGCGCGGATCGCATAGGTCGAGAAGCGCGCACCGTTGGTCACGTCCCAGATGTGCACCTGCTCGAACTCACGGATGCCGGTGGCAGCCAGCAGGTTGTCATCGATGGCGATGGAGCCTTCGTAGTTCAGCTCGGAATGGGTGACGGTGGCGCGGTGGATCTTGGTCTTGAGCAGGGACAGGTGCATGGGGGCGCTGCAACGGCAAAGGAAAGAGCGGATTCTAGCACCCACGCGGCAACCGTCAGGTAGCGGCCGCAGGATGCTGAAGACCGTTCAGCCGGTGCGCTGCTGTGCGCCCGGCGATGGCGCCGCGGCACCGGCCAGCACGGCCCGGAACACGGCATGGAACGCCAGTCCGGCCATCAGGCCGAATCCGGCCGCCACCAGTACCGAGAAGGCATAGCTGGCCCAGTCGAAGTTGCCCGCAGAGGACAGCGGGCTCATCAGAGCGCCGCCAGAGCCGTCGGGCCAGGCACAAGTGGCCATGGCCAGCGCGCCCAGCCCTGCCCCGACCAGCGCGAACCACACCCAGCGCAGGCGGCCGGAAGACAGCAGGATCAGGCCCATCGGCAGCAGCACCGCCACGGCGTGGGCGAAGGCCAGCACGAACATCAATGCGGCCGCCAGCGCGGCCGTGGCCACTTCCTGGCCGAGACTGAGACCGGCGATCAGGCCACCGATCACCAGCGAAGGCAGCAGCGCGGCGGCGAACACCGCCAGGATCGCCGCCACGGCGCGGCGGCCGGGGCTGGCTGGAAACGAGGTCATATCGGCAGGTCATCCTTGCCGGCGAACACGGGCGCCCACTGCGGGCGCCCTGCACAACCGCGCGGGGCGGTTCAGAACTCCAGGTTGTCGATCAACCGGGTGGTGCCCAGGCGCGCGGCGATCAGGGCCACGCGGCCGCCGCCATCGAAACTCGGCTCGGCCAGCTCCGGAGTGCGCAGTACCGCGTAATCCACCTGGAAGCCCGCTGCCTGCAGCGCAGCGACGGCGTCGGCCTCGATGCGTTCACGCGCATGCCCGGCCACATAGCCTTCGCGCATGCCCAGCAGGGTGCGGTGAAGGGTGGTCGCCAAGGGGCGCTGCTCGGCGCTGAGGTACTGGTTGCGCGAGCTCTTGGCCAGGCCATCCTCATCACGCACGATCTCGGCACCGACGATCTGGATCGGGAACGACAGCTCGGCCACCATCTGCTTGATGACCGCCAGCTGCTGGTAGTCCTTGCGGCCGAACACGGCCACATCCGGCTGTACCTGCAGGAACAGCCGCGCCACCACCGTGCACACGCCATCGAAATGGCCCGGGCGGCTGGCGCCTTCCAGTACCTCGCTGACGCCAGGCGCATGCATCTGCGTGGTCTTGTCCACGCCCAGCGGGTACATCGCTTCGACGCTGGGCAGCCACACCGCATCGCAGCCCACCTGCTCCAGCCCGGCTACATCGGCTTCGGGGGTGCGCGGATAGCGGCTGAAATCCTCGTTCGGCCCGAACTGTGTCGGGTTGACGAAGATGCTGGCCACCACCTTGTCGGCGTACTGCTTTGCCAGGGTGACCAGCGCGTGGTGCCCGCCGTGCAGGTTGCCCATGGTCGGCACCAGCGCCACGCGCAGGCCCTCGCCCTTCCACTGCGCGATCTGCGCGCGCAGCGCACCGAGTTCGTTGAAGGTCTGGATCATTGGGCGTACGCGTGTTCTTCGTCGGGGAAGCTGCCATCGCGCACGGCATCGGCGTAGGCACGGGTGGCGCCGGCCACCGAACCGCCTTCAGCCAGGAAGTCCTTGACGAACTTCGGGCGACGGTGGCCGCTGTCCAGACCGAGGAAATCGTGCAGCACCAGCACCTGGCCGTCGCACTGCGGACCGGCACCGATACCGATGGTCGGCACAGGCACTGCGGCGGTGACGGCGGCGGCAACCGGGGTCGGCACGCATTCGAGCACCATGATGCTGGCACCGGCTTCAGCCACGGCCTTGGCATCGTCCACCAGCTGGCGCGCGGCATCACCACGACCCTGGATCTTGAAGCCACCCAGGCGCAGCACCGACTGCGGGGTCAGGCCCAGGTGCGAACAGACCGGGATCTCGCGCTCGACCAGGTAGCGGATGATGTCGACCTTGAAGCCGGCGCCTTCGATCTTGACCATCTCCGCACCCGCCTGCAGCAGCTGCAGCGAAGCATCCAGCGCGCGTTCCGGGGTGGCATCGGCGCCGAACGGCAGGTCGGCGATCAGCAGCGCACGCTGCAGCACGCGGGCGACTGCGCGGGTGTGATAGACCATGTCGGCGACGGTCACCGGCAGGGTCGAATCGTGCCCCTGCACGACCATGCCCAGCGAATCGCCGATCAGGATCAGGTCGACGCCATTGGCATCGAAGGTGCGGGCGAAGCCTGCGTCGTAGGCGGTCAACATGACCAGCTTCTGGCCATTGCGCTTGGCCTCGGCCAGGGCGGGAACGGTCCAGGGCTTGCTGTCTGCGTGGGTGCTCATGTGCTGATAACCGGGGGAGATAACCCGGGCATTATCACCCTAACGGCGCGATCCCGCAGGCATCCACCCGCATCACTGCATCCCGTACGCGACCGTGGCCGGGAATGGCCAGATCGGCGGCGATTTCGGCCAATGGCACCAACACGAACGCACGCTCGTGCAGGTAGGGATGCGGCACCTTCAGCTCGGGCAGGTCCAGCACCTGCTCGCCGAACAGCAGCAGATCCAGATCCAGCGCACGCGGCCCCCAGTGCACGGCGGGATCACGTACGCGGCCGAAGCGCTGCTCCAGCGCGAGCATGGCCTGCAGCAGCTCGACGGCGGGCAGATCGGTGTCGACCGAGGCCACTGCGTTGACGAACGGTGGCTGGTCCTCGTTGCCCCATGCCGGCGTCGCGTACAACCGCGAGGCCTGCCTCAGCCGGGTTCCGGGCAGCTCGTCCAGCGCGGCAATGGCCGCGCGGACGGTGTTGGCTGCGTCGCCAAGATTGGCGCCCAGCCCGATCCAGGCACCGGTCATGGATTACTCGGCAGCACCGGCAGCTGCGCCATCGGGACGACGACGGCGACGACGACGCTTGCGCGGCGCTCCACCCTCCTCATCGCCGGCATCGCTGTGCAGGGAATCCAGCGACGAATCCAGCTCATGCCCGGACTGCGCCTGCGCTTCGCGCCAGAACGCGACGTCGGCTTCGTGCTCTGCCGATGCCACCTGGCGCAGGGCCAGGAAATCGAAGGCGGCACGGAAACGGGGGTGGCTGAGCGTGCGCATCACGCGCTTGCGCTGGCGCGAACTGAAGCGCGCCTGCAGCAGCCAGATCTCCTGCATCGGCAGCGAGAAACGGCGCGGCAATGCAATGGTGCTCAGCTGCTGCACGGTGACACGGTCGGCGGCACGACGCTGTGCCTCTTCCGGTGCCACGCCCTGCTTGAGCAGCGTTGCCTGTGCGCGGCAATACGCCGGCCACAGGAGCAGCGCGAACAGGAACGCCGGCGACACGGGCTCGTCATTGGCCACGCGTGCATCGGTGTTGGCCAGGCCCTCGACCAGCATGCGACGCAGCGCGCCGGTGCGGTTCGACTTCAGCGCCTTGGCGCTTTCCGGGAACAGCACGTCGAACAGGCCGTAGCGTTCCAGTCCTTCGAAGCTGGCAACGCCATGCCCGGACAGGAACAGCTTCAGGACTTCCTCGAACAGACGCGCCGGTGCGGCTTCGTTGAGCAGGCCGGCCAGCTGCGGGATCGGTGCGGCGGTTCCCTCTTCGATCTGGAAGCCGAGCTTGGCCGCCAGGCGGACCGCACGCAGCATGCGCACCGGGTCTTCCTGGTAACGCTGCACCGGGTCGCCGATGAGCTTCATCAGGCGTGCCTGCACGTCTTCGAAGCCGCCGGTGTAGTCACGCACCGAGAAGTCCTCGATGGCGTAATACAGGGCATTGCAGGTGAAGTCGCGGCGGATGGCGTCGTCTTCGATGCTGCCGTACACGTTGTCGCGCACGAGCATGCCGTTTTCCATCTCGCGGTCGCCGCTGCCGTCATCGATGTTGGCACGGAAGGTGGCGACTTCGATGATCTCGCGGCCGAACACAACATGGGCCAGGCGGAAACGGCGGCCGATCAGGCGGCAGTTGCGGAACAACTGCTTGACCTGTTCGGGCGTGGCATCGGTGGCCACGTCGAAATCCTTGGGTTGGCCATTGACCAGCAGATCGCGCACCGCGCCGCCGACAAGGTAGGCGCCGAAGCCGGCATCGCGCAGTCGATAAAGCACGCGCAAAGCGTTCGGGCTGATGTCCTTGCGGGAGATCGTGTGCTGGTCGCGCGGGATGACGCGCAGGCTGAACGGTGATGTAGCAGAGGAAATGATGTTGGCGCTTCCGGTTGAAGTTTCGGGATTGCCCAATGGCATCGAGGTGCATATACTAGCGCTCCTGCACCGGCAGCGACACACTGCTCCCTTCGTCTAGTGGTTAGGACGTGGCCCTCTCAAGGCTAAAACAGGGGTTCGAGTCCCCTAGGGAGCACCAGTCGCCGCAGCAGGAACCGAAAAAGCCCGCCTTGTGCGGGCTTTTCTGTTTTCCGGAATCGTGTCGCCGACTGGGCTGGTCGCTTGAGCGCCTCCTTGTTCCTGCGAGGGAGGGGGCGGGCCACCCTGTCCTGGACACGCAAAAGCCCATCCATGGTGCTCGATGGCGCCATCCATGGCGCCAACGGTCCAGGACAGGGTGGCCCGCCCCCTCCTGACAATTCCCGCGCCGGCGGCAAGATCAAGAACAGCCTCGCTCCTCCGAAGCAGATCAGCCCGGACGCGCTTGCGTGTGTCCGCCACCCGCGATCTGTCGAAAGGCGGCAGGCCAGCCGCTCCAGGACCGTTGGCGCCATGGATGGCGCCATCGAGCCCCCATGGATGGGTATACGGCGTGTCCTGGAGCGGCTGGCCTGCCGCCTCCCCTCGGAACAGGGAGGCGCTGAAACTCAGGCCAAGCCATCAGCCTTCCATCTGCTCCAGCTCTTTGCCCTTGGTCTCGCGCACGTAGCGGACGACGAAGATGATCGAGAGGATCGCGGCCACGGTGTAGATGCCGTACGCACCGGCCAGGCCGATGCCGGCCAGCAGCATCGGGAAGGTCACGGTGATCGCGAAATTCGAGGTCCACTGCGCCGCACCGGCCACGGCCAACGCCGGGCCGCGGATCTGGTTCGGGAACATCTCGCCCAGCATCACCCACATCACCGGGCCCCACGACATGTTGAAGAACACCACATAGACGTTGGCCGCTACCAGCGCCAGCCGCCCCATGCCGTCGGACAGCTGCAGGCGCCCCTCGGCCAGGCTGCCGCTGGCGAAGGCCACCACCATCAGCACCAGGGCCACCGACATACCGACCGAACCGACCCACAGCAGCGGCTTGCGGCCGATGCGATCGATCAGCATCACCGTCAGCAGGCAGGCGCCGATGCTCAGCGCACCGGACAGGACGTTGATCAGCAGCGCATCGCTTTCCGAGAAACCCACCGCCTGCCACAGCACCGCGCCGTAATAGAACACCACGTTGATGCCGACCAGCTGCTGGAACATCGCCAGGCCGATGCCGACCCAGACGATGGGGCGCAGCTTGCCGGTGGCCTTGTTGAGCAGGTCGCCGAATCGCGGCTTGTGCTGGTCCTGGGACAGGCTGGCTTCGATCTCGGCCTGCTTGTTCACCGCGGCACGTTCGCCGTACAACCGGCCAAGCACCGCCCTCGCCTGCGCCTGCCGGCCCTTCATCACCAGGAAGCGCGGGCTTTCCGGGATCACCAGCAACAACAGCAGGAACAGCAGCGATGGCAGTGCCTGCATCCAGAACATCCAGCGCCAGGCTTCCTGCCCCAGCCAGAGCGGCTCGGTCGACGCACCCGCCGCCCGGGCCAGCAGATAGTTGCTGAGGAACGCTGCGAACAAGCCGCAGATGATCGCCATCTGCTGTACGGTCGCCAGCCGGCCGCGATAGCGCGCAGAGGCGACTTCGGCGATGTAGGCCGGCGACATCACGCTGGCCGCACCGACAGCGAACCCGCCGAGCACGCGTGCGCAGACGAACAACCAGGAGGAATGCGCAGCGCCGGCGCCCAGCGCCGACACCAGGAACATCACGGCCGCCACGATCAGCACGCCGCGACGTCCCAGCCGATCGCCAAGCCAACCGGCCACGAACGCCCCGATCGCGCACCCCAGCAGCATCGAGGCGACCTCGAAGCCGAGCGCGGCCTCGCTGGAGTTGAAGGCCTGGCGCAGGCCATCGACGGTGCCATTGATGACGCCACTATCGAAGCCGAACAGGAACCCGCCGAGGGTGGCGGCGCAACTGATCAGGACGATGAAGGCAGTGTTCTCACCGCCGTTGGAGGCGGCACCGGGCTGGACTGGCGACATGAAGGATCCTGCAGGGAAGGGGGCCGACCGAAGCGGGCCGGCGGCCCTGGCAGCGTCGCACAGGGCGGGCACGCCGCCAAATGGGCCTCCGGGCCGCCCATCCGCCCCACTTTCACACGGCAACCGACACCGGGGGCCAACCTGTTCTAGAATTGGCAGGTTCAGAAAGCGATTCGCCCTCTACCCATGCCATTTGTCGTCACCGAAAACTGCATCAAGTGCAAACACACCGATTGCGTGGAAGTGTGTCCCGTGGATTGCTTCCACGAAGGCCCGAACTTCCTGGTGATCGACCCGGACGAGTGCATTGACTGCACCCTCTGCGAACCCGAGTGCCCGGTCAACGCGATCTTCCCGGAAGACGATGTTCCCGCCGGCCAGGAAGGTTTCGTCGCCCTCAATGCAGAACTGGCGAAGGAATGGCCGGTGCTGACCGTGCGCAAGGACCCGCCGGCCGACGCCGGTGAGTGGGATGGCAAGCCGGACAAGCTGAAGCTGCTGGAGCGCTGAGGCGCAGGCACCATGGCCCTGGTAGCTGCCAACCCTGGTTGGCACAAAAGCGCCGACCAAGGTCGGCCTCTACCACGGCAGGTGCGAACCCGCAGGCAATGAAAAGGGCGCCCAGGGCGCCCTTTTCCGTTCTGGCCCTGGTAGCTGCCAACCTTCGTTGGCACAAAGGCGCCGACCAGGGTCGGCCTCTACCACGGCAGGTGCGAACCAGCAGGGTCCGCACCCGCCCAACCAGCCATTACGGGGCCAGCTTGGCCTTCAGCGCGGCAATCAGCTTCACCGGGGCTTCGGCGGTGGCCGGCAGGCCACGCGGGTCGACCGCGGAGATGTAGGCGCCGGCGTCGACGGCGACCACGCGGACCAGGAAGTTGCTGCCTTCATAGGCCACGTCGTACGAACCCAGCAGCTGCGCGCGGGTAGCGATGGTCAGGCCTTCCACGCCTTCCAGCGCGGTACCGACCTTGGCGAAGGCTTCATCCTTGCTGCCGGTAATGGTGAAACCGGTGGCGCTGACGGCGGGGGCAGCGGCGGCCGGGGTGGCCGGCTTGGTCGCCGAGCTCAGGGTCGGCACCTGGTTGTTGCCGGCGCCTGCCGGCAGGTTCAGGTCCGGCGGCACTTCCAGCGGACGCACTTCCGGGGCCAGAGCGTAGTCGCCCTTGACGCCACGCTTGAAGCAACCGGTGGTGCCGGCTGCGGTGGCCACGGCAAGGAGCGCGAAGGACAGCACGCGGACGGCGGAAACGGATTGGCGCATGTGAATCTCCTGGATCAGACCAAGACGGAAGGTCAGTGGCTGGAAAGGGCTTCGAGGGCGGCGATATCGCCGGCGAGATGGTCGGCGGCAGGCGCGTGTGCGGCCGAAAGCGGCAGCAGCGGCAGGCGCAGATCGTGACCGATGCCGATCCGACGCAACAGCGCCTTGACCGGAATCGGGTTGGATTCGACACCGCAGAAGTCATGGAACGGCTGCAGGCGAGCGTCCCAGGATTCAACGGCTTCATGGTCGCGGGCAGCGGCCAGGTCGCACATCCGGCGATAGGCGCCGGGCAGCACGTTGGAACCGACCGAGATCAGACCGTCCATGCCGGCCTGGATCGAACGTGCGGCCGTGCCGTCATCGCCGGTGAGCACGGCAAAGGTCGGGCTGCGCAGGTCAAGCAGTGCCCGCACGCGACCGGTATCGCCCACCGCTTCCTTGATGCCGACGATGTTCGGATGGCTGGCGAGCTCGGCCACGGTCTCCGGCAGCATGTCGCAGCCGGTGCGGCCAGGCACGTTGTACAGCACCACCGGCACTCCGGCCTGGTCAGCGACCGCGCGGTAATGCGCGATCAGGCCAGCCTGGGTCGGCCGCACGTACGGCGGGGTGACCACCAGCGCGTGGGTGGCGCCAAGCGCGGCAGCACGGCGGGTCTGTTCGATGGTTTTGGCGGTGCCGGACAGGCCGGTACCGGCCAGGACCGGAACGCGGCCGGCAATGCGTTCGACCGCGCTGGCCAGCAGCTGGTCGTACTCCGCATCGGACAGGGTGGCTGCCTCGCCGGTGGAGCCGGCAACGACAACGCCTTGGACGCCGCCCTCCAGCTGCAGGTGCAGCAGGCGCTGCCAACCGTCGGGGTCGAGTGCGCCGTCGGCCCGGAAGGGGGTCGCCAGCGCGGTGATGAGGCCGGAAAGGGACAAGGACGTGCTGCTCTTGGCTGGGGAGGGAAAACGTCCGCCACGGAAGGGCGCGGGCGTTCTGAATGTTACTTGCGGCGCGAAAGCACGGGCAAGTATGCTGGACACCGGTGGATCCCCGCCTCTGGCGGGCATTCAGACTAACGCATGCATTACCCGGAATCGCCTTGACCGACACCACCCCGCGCCCAGCGCCGAGCGAAAACCACCTCCTGATCAACGCCTATACGACGCATCCGGAGTCCCCCCTGTTGTCCGTCACCCGCCGCATCGCCGACAGCGGGTGCAATCTGGTGGATGCACGCCTGGCCACCGTGGGCCGCGATGTCTCGGTGACCGCGCTGGCCACCGGCTCCTGGGATTCGGTCGCCAAGCTGGAAGCGATGCTGACCCGGCTCGAGCGCGAGGAAGGCCTGAAGCTGGTGTGGTATCGCACCGAAGCCAAGCAGGCGCAGTCCAACCTGCTGCCGTACATCGTCGAGGTGATCGCCGCCGACAAGCCGGGCATCCTGTTCCAGCTGGCCGATTTCTTCGACCGCCAGGGCATCACCATCGAGACCCTGCAGAGCACGCGCTACCGCGCCATGCAGACCGGTGCGGAAATGTTCAGCGCACAGGTCACCATCGGCGTGCCGGCCAACATGCATATCGCCGCCCTGCGCGATGATTTCCTCGAGTTCTGCGACCACTTGAACCTGGACGCGATCATGGACCCGATGAAGTTCTGATTGAAACCCTGATTCTTCGCGCGCTCCTCACGGGCGCGTGGCGTTTCATGCAATTGTCGTAGAAAGAACCCAGGCTCGACAGAAGGACCTCATGAACAACGGCGATACCCTGGACAGCACCACCCTTTCCCTGCCGCTGGCGCTGTCCGGCGGCGCCCAGGCCACCCTCGGCGATTACGCCGGCCAGTGGCTGGTGTTGTACTTCTACCCCAAGGACAGCACCCCGGGCTGCACCACCGAGGGCATCGACTTCAACGCACTGCTGCCCGACTTCAGGAAAGCGGGCGCGGTCGTGCTTGGCGTCTCCCGCGACTCGGTGAAGTCCCACGACAACTTCTGTGCCAAGCAGGGCTTCGCGTTCCCGCTGGTCAGCGATGCCGACGAAGCGCTGTGCAGCGCCTTCGACGTGATCAAGATGAAGAACATGTACGGCAAGCAGGTACGTGGCATCGAGCGCAGCACCTTCCTGATTTCCCCCGACAGCCGCATCGTGCAGTCATGGCGCAAGGTCAAGGTCGCCGGCCATGCCGACGCCGTCCTCGCCGAACTGAAGGCCAATCAGTCCAAGTGAGTCCCATCGCCCACTTTGTCCGCCACCACCCTGCCCTGCAGCAGGCCGTGGTGGTTTTTCCCTGTCCGTAACCAGGAACCGATGATGACCCGAGGCAAGCGCATCTACGTGCTGGATACCAACGTGCTGATGCACGATCCCACCGCGCTGTTCAAATTCGAGGAGCACGATGTCTACCTGCCCATGCAGGTGATCGAGGAGCTGGACAACGGCAAGAAGGGCACGACCGAAGCGAGCCGCAATGCCCGCCAGGTCAGCCGCTTCCTCAACGAGCTGGTGCAGGCTTCGGGCCTGGACAACCTGGCCGAGGGCATTCCGCTGCAGCGGCCGCAGGGCCTGCAGCTGCGCGGCAAGCAGAGCGTGGGCCTGCTGCGCTTCCAGACCAGCCATTTCGACGCGGGCAAGAGCTTTGGCAAGGTCATCCCGGACAACGCCATCCTCGGCGCGATCCTGGCGCTGAAGGAAGAAACGCCGGAGATCCCGGTGGTGTTCGTTTCCAAGGACATCAACCTGCGCATCAAGGCGGCCATCGCCGGCATCGTCTCGGAAGACTACGAGAACGACCGCGCGCTGGACGATTTCAGCCTGCTCTACACCGGCGCCACCGAGCTGCCGGAAGACTTCTGGAAGCGCCACGGCGAGGATCTGCGCAGCTGGAGCGACAAGGGCCGCACGCACTACGAAATCCTCGCCCAGGACGGCGAAGAGTGGTACCCGAACCAGTACGTGTACCTGCCGGGCGAAGACGAAGTCGAGCTGCGCGTCAGCAGGATCGTCGGCGATGGCAAGGTGGTGTTGTCGCTGGTCGATGACTTCCGCCACGGCAGCCATGCCGTGTGGGGCATCAGCGCGCGCAACCGCGAGCAGAACTTCGCACTCAACGCACTGATGGATCCGGAGATCGACTTCGTCACCCTGCTCGGTACCGCCGGCACCGGCAAGACCCTGCTGGCACTGGCCGCCGGCCTGGCGCAGACGATGGACCAGCAGCGCTACCGCGAGATCATCATGACCCGCGCCACGGTCAGCGTCGGCGAGGACATCGGCTTCCTGCCCGGTACCGAGGAAGAGAAGATGACGCCGTGGATGGGCGCGCTGACCGACAACCTGGAAGTGCTGACGCACAACCAGGAAGGCGGCACCTGGGGCCGCCAGGCCACCAACGACCTGCTCGCCAGCCGCATCAAGATCCGCTCGATGAACTTCATGCGCGGCCGTACGTTCCTGTCGCGTTACCTGATCCTGGACGAGGCGCAGAACCTGACCCCCAAGCAGATGAAGACGCTGATCACCCGTGCCGGCCCCGGCACCAAGATCGTCTGCCTGGGCAACGTCGAACAGATCGACACCCCATACCTGACCGAAACCACGTCGGGCCTGACCTACGCCGTGGACCGCTTCAAGAACTGGCCACACAGCGCGCACATCACGCTGCGTCGCGGTGAACGCTCGCGGCTGGCCGATTACGCCTCGGAGGTGTTGTGAACCGCTGCACCCGTCTGCTGCTGCCATCGCTGGCGGTCGCCATTGCCACGCTGCTCGGTGCCTGCGCGACCACGCAGGGACCGGCCAGCGTGCCGACCACAGAACGCAGTGGCCAGTCCTGGGTGGTCACCCGCCCGATCATCGCCGCGCAGGTGCTCGACACCTGCTCGCGCCCCAGCCCCGGCCGCGAGGCCGGGCGGGTCAGCGGCTACTGGGCACCGAGCCGGCAGCAGGTGGACCAGCTGGAAGCGAAGCTGGCATCGCTGGAAGCGCAGGTGCCACACGTGCTGGATTTCGATCGCCAGTACGTCGGCATCGAGCTGGACGGAAAGCAGGTGATCTACATCAACGCGTTCCATCTGCCTGAAGACAACAGCCTGCGGCCCGCCCGCGAGGCGGTGCGGGTCTGCGATGGCGGCGCGCAGTTCTGGGGCGCGGTCTTCGACCCGGCCAGCGGGACCTTCAGCGAGCTGCAGTTCAACGGCGGCTTCGGCGGGCCCTGAGGGGCCTGCCATGGGAATCCGCCTGCCCACCTGGGTCTGGATCGGCGCGGTCGCCCTGTCGTGCGTGGCCGGCATGGTCAATGTGGTTGGCTTCCTCGGTTTTGAACACCAGGCGGTCAGCCACATGACCGGCAGCACCAGCCAGCTTGGCATGGCACTGGCGCAAGGTGACTGGCGCGCGGTCGGCCATTTGTGGGGGCTGCTGATCGCGTTTTCGCTGGGCGCGATGGTCAGCGGACTGCTGATTCAGGACAGCGCACTGCAGCTCGGCCGGCGCTACGGCGTGGCGCTGGCATTGGAATCGCTGTTGCTGCTGGCGGCCATTCCGCTGTTCAAGCAGCATCAGATATGGGGCGCATTGGCGGCCGCGATGGCCTGCGGACTGCAGAATGCGATGGCCACCACCTTCAGTGGTGCCGTCGTACGCACCACTCATCTCAGCGGAATGTTCACCGATCTCGGCATCGGCCTGGGCCACCTGCTGCGCGGGCTGCCGCTGCAGGTACGACGCCTGACCCTGAGCGGCCTGATCATCAGCGGCTTCCTTGCTGGCGGCGTGATCGGCGCCTGGCTGTTCGTGCGCTGGCAGTACGACGCCCTGCTGGCCCCTGCCCTGCTGACCGGCCTGACCGGCCTGGGCTATGTGTCCTACCAGCAGTGGGCACGCTGGCGGCGTTGAGCATGGCGTCATCCACGCATGGCGTGGATCTACGTTGTCCATCCGATCTTTTCCGCGATATCCACGCATGGCGTGGATCTACTGACCGTCACCAGGAAGCTATCGAAGGCGGGGCGGGGGGGGGGGGGGGGGGGGGGGGGGGGGGGGGGGGGGGGGGGCGGGCGCCCCCCCCCCGGCCAGGCGCCGCCGCCCCCCCCCCCCCCCCCCCCCC
>NZ_JARXWD010000029.1:0-47300 GCF_029892765.1 Stenotrophomonas sp. 1278 | reverse complement strand
GCGGGTTGGGTTCGCGGGGGTGTCCGCGGCATGGATGCCGCGGCCAAGCCTCCAGGGACGGATTCACGGCGTCCCCCGCGAACCCAACCCGCCCCGCCAAACCCTCAGCCCTGCTGTTGCCGTTGCTTCGGCTTCAACGGCGGGTGCAGGGCCGCAGGCCCTGCAATGCAGAAAACCTTACTTCCCGCGCAGGCGGCTGTGCCTGAAGCCGTAGAAGAAGTAGATCACGAAGCCGACAAACGTCCACACGCCCATCAGCATCCAGTTGTGCAACGTCATCGCCGACAGCAGCGCCAGGCAGCTGATCACGCCCAGGCTGCAGACCAGCCATGCACCCGGAATGCGGAACGGGCGCGGCAGGTCCGGCTGTGTGCGGCGCAGGATCAGCACGCCGGCGCACACGGCCGCGAAGGCGATCAAGGTACCCATCGAGGTCAGTTCACCAAGGATGTCCAGCGGGAACAGCGCCGCCAGCAGGGCGATGCCGATGCCGGTGATGACGGTGTTGATATGTGGCGTGCGGTACTTCGGGTGGATCTTGGTGAACACCGGCGGCAACAGGCCGTCGCGCCCCATGATCATGAAGATGCGCGGCTGGCCGATGATCATTACCAGCACCACCGACGACAGGCCGATCAACGCACCGACTTCCACCACCACGCGCAACCAGCTCAGCTGCGGATGCGCGGCCACGGCGGTCACCACCGGCTCATCGGTGCCCAACAGCTGGTAGGGCACCAGGCCGGTCATGACCGCGGCCATCGCGATGTACAGCACCGTGCAGATCACCAGCGACAGCATCATGCCGATCGGCATGTCGCGCTGCGGTTTGTGTGATTCCTGCGCGGCCACCGATACCGCTTCGAAGCCGATGTAGGCGAAGAACACCATCGCCGCGCCGCGCAGCACGCCTTCCATGCCGTACTTGCCGGGGCCTTCGTTGGCCGGGATGAACGGGGTCCAGTTGCTGGTGTCCACGTACTTCCAGCCGACCACGATGACCAGCACGATCAGCCCGGTCTTGAGGATGACCATGGCCATGTTCATCGCCGAGGATTTGCTGATGCCGACGTAGCACAGCCAGGTCAACAGCAGCACCAGGATCGCGGCGGGAATGTTGGCGATGGCGCCGGTGGGCCGCAGCTGCGCGTCCAAGGGGGCGCTGACCAGCGCCGCCGGTAGATGGATGTCGAAATGGCTGAGCAGGCTGAGGAAATACCCGGTCCAGCTGACCGCCACGGCCGAGGCGGAGACGCCGTACTCGAGCACCAGCATCCAGCCGATGAACCAGGCCGAGAGCTCGCCGAAGGTGGCGTAGGTATAGGTGTAGGCGCTGCCGGAAACCGGCACCATCGCCGCGAACTCGGCATAGGCCAGGGCGCAGAAGGCGCAGCAGATCGCGGCCAGCACGAACGAGAGCATGATGGCCGGGCCGGCGTGGTTGGCGGCGGCCTGGCCGGTGATGACGAAGATGCCGCCGCCGATCACGGCGCCGATGCCGAGCGCGGTCAGGCCCCAGGGGCCGAGGTGGCGACGCAGGCTCAGGCCGTTGGCGTCTTCATGGGCGGCATGCGGATGCTTGGTGGCCCACAGTTGCTTGAACATGTGTGGTGGTCTTGTGCGATGCGCCCGGTGACCGGGCGCGGGCGGAAATGCTTGCGGATATCGACGGGCCGGCGCAGGGGCCGGCCCGTCGGGAGGATCAGGGCGACTTGGCCAGCTTGCTGTGGCGCATGCCGTAGCCGAAGTAGATCAGCAGGCCCAGCACGGTCCAGCCTACGAACAGGTGCCAATGCACCACGAACGCCTGCCAGAACAGGAACAGGCACGACAGCGCGCCCAGCGGGCAGATCACCCACACCAGCGGCACGCGGAACGGACGGTGCAGCTCCGGGCGGGTGTAGCGCAGGATCAGCACGCCGATGCAGACCGTGGCGAAGGCCAGCAGGGTGCCCATGGAAACCAGTTCGCCCAGCACGTTCAGCGGCACCAGGCCGGCCAGCGACGCGGCGATGACGCCGACCACGATCGTGGCCCAGTACGGCGTGCGGAAGCGCTTGTGGACCTTGCCAAACACTTTCGGCAGCAGGCCATCGCGCGAGATGGTGTAGGCGATGCGGGTCTGGCCCATCATCATCACCAGCACCACCGAGGACAGGCCGGCGATCGCGCCGATTTCCACCGCGGTCTTCAGCCAGGACAGGCTCGGGTAGGCTTCCAGCGCGGTGGCCACCGGCTTGTCGGTGCCCAGCAGGTGGTAGGGCAGCATGCCGGTCAGCACCGCGCAGACGATGATGTAGACGATGGTGCACACCGCCAGCGAGCCGAGCAGGCCGATCGGCATGTTGCGCTGCGGGTCCTTGGTTTCACCGGCGGCGGTGGAGACCGCATCGAAGCCGATGTAGGCGAAGAACACGATGGTGGCCGCCCGGAACACGCCGCTCCAGCCGAACTCGCCGGACACGCCGGTGTTTTCCGGGATGAACGGGTGCCAGTTGGCCGGGTCCACGTGGGCCGCGCCGATGCCCACGAACAGGCAGATCACGAAGACCTTGATGGCCACGATGATCGCGTTGACGAACGCGGACTGGGTCACGCCCACGTACAGCAGGCCGGTCACCGCCGCCACGATCAGCACCGCCGGCAGGTTGAACAGCTTGCCGGAGGCGGCGAACTCGTGCCCGTTCCAGGCGATCGGCGCCGCGCTCAGCGCGTCCGGGAACGGCATGTGCAGCGTGGTGGTGATGAAGCTGATCAGGTACGCCGACCAGCCCACCGCGACCGAGGCCGACGCGAACAGGTACTCCAGCACCAGGCACCAGCCGATGAACCAGGCCATGCCCTCGCCGAGCGTGGCGTAGGAGTAGGAGTAGGCGCTGCCGGAGACCGGCATCATCGCTGCGAACTCGGCGTAGCACAGGCCGGCCAGCGCGCAGGCGATGCCGGCGAACACGAACGACAGCATGACCGCCGGGCCGGCGTGGTTGGCCGCGGCCTGGCCGGTAAGCACGAAAATGCCTGCGCCGATCACCGCACCAATGCCAAGCATGATGAGGTGTTTCGCCGTGAGGGTCCGTTTCAACGTGGCTTCGCCATCCAGGCTGCCTTCGATGGGTTCGCCGGCATCGACGTGCCCGGCCGGTTCGACCGGCTTGACCCTCAACAGAGCTTTCAGCATGCAGTACTTCCTGATGATCGGATTGGGAGGGCCGCCAGTACATTGCCGGCGGCCTGGAATCGTGAAAGCCGTGCGAACGGCCCGCTGTACCTTAGCCAATGCTGAAGGCACCGCACAAGCGCAAACGCAACAATGAACGGCGATAATGGCTGGTATTTTTCCAGGCACCCCACATTCATGAGCGAAACCACCGAATCCCTTGCCGCACTTGACGATCGCTTGCGCGGCCTGCTGCATGACTATGCGCGCAAAGAACCCGCCCACGACGCCCTTGCTGCCGAATTCAGCACATTGATCGACGATGTGGAAGATGCATTCCGCCGCGAACGCCTGGCCGGCCACTTCACCGCCAGCTGCTGGCTGGTCAGCGCCGATGGCCAGCGGCTGCTGCTGACCCACCACCGCAAGCTGCAGCGCTGGCTGCAGCTGGGTGGCCACGCCGACGGCGACCGCGATCTGGCCCGGGTAGCGTTGAAGGAAGCCGAGGAGGAATCGGGCCTGACCGGCCTGGTGCTGGATGATCCGGCCATCTTCGATATCGACAAGCACTGGATTCCCGAGCGCAAGGATGTGCCGGGGCACTGGCACTACGACGTGCGTTTCGTGATCCGTGCGCTGGGCGGAGAGAATTTCGTGCTCAGCGAAGAGTCGCTGGAGCTGGCCTGGCGACCGGTGGCCGAGGTCGCCAGCGATCCCCAGTCGGACGAATCGATGCAGCGCATGGCGCGCCGTTGGCTGGCGCGCTGAAAGACGCATCCACGCCACGCGTGGATGACGCAATGCCGGACGCATTCCGCCGGGCCACGCCCGGCGACGTACATCTCAATACAGGATGCGGGTGCGCAAGGTGCCCGGAATCGCCGCCAGCTCGTCACGCACCGCGCTGGCCTGCTCCTCGCTGGCGGTGATGTCGATCACCACGTAACCCACCTTCGGGTCGGTGCGCAGGAACTGGCCATCGATGTTGACGTTGTGCCGCGAGAAGATCTCGTTGACCTTGGACAGCACGCCCGGCACGTTCTGGTGGATGTGCAGCAGGCGCAGGCTGTCGGCGTGCTCGGGCAGGGTCACTTCCGGGAAGTTGACCGCCGACAGGGTGCTGCCGTTGTCGCTGTAGCGCACCAGCTTGGCCGCCACTTCGATGCCGATGTTGTCCTGCGCTTCCAGCGTGCTGCCGCCGACGTGCGGGGTCAGGATCACGTTGTCGTGGCGGGTCAGCGGCGATTCGAAGATATCGCCGTTGCCCTTCGGCTCGACCGGGAACACATCCAGTGCAGCGCCACCGATGTGGCCGCTGGCCAGTGCTGCATCCAGCGCATCGATGTCGACCACGGTGCCGCGCGCGGCGTTGATCAGGTGCGCGCCGCGGCGCATCTTCGCCAGCTCGGTGCTGCCGATCATCCACTGCGTGGACGGCGTCTCCGGCACGTGCAGGGTCACGATGTCGGCACGCGCCAGCAGGTCGTCCAGGCTGGCCGCCGCACGGGTATTGCCCAGCGACAGCTTGGTTTCAACATCGTGGAAGATCACCTGCATGCCCAGCGATTCGGCCAGCACGCCGACCTGGGTGCCGATGTGCCCGTAGCCGATGATGCCCAGGACCTTGCCGCGCACCTCATGGCTGCCGCTGGCCGATTTCGACCAGCCGCCGCGATGGCATTCGGCGTTCTTCTGCGGGATGCCGCGGGTCAGCATGATCGCTTCGGCGATCACCAGTTCGGCCACGCTGCGGGTATTGGAGTAGGGCGCGTTGAATACCGGAATGCCGGCCAGCTCGGCCGCATCCAGGTCGACCTGGTTGGTGCCGATGCAGAAACAGCCGACCGCGATCAGGCGCTTGGCCTCGGCCAGCACCTCGGCACTGAGCTGGGTGCGCGAGCGGATGCCGACGATGTGGGCTTCGGCGATGCGCGCCTTCAGCTCGTCCTCGGGAAGCGCCTTGGTGTGCGCCTCGATCTGGCTGTAGCCGGCGGCGCTGAACACCTCCACGGCGGTCTGGCTGACCCCCTCCAGCAACAGCACGCGGATATCCTGCTTCGGGAACGAGGTCTTCTTCGGCGACATGGGGCGGCACGGCCAGTGGGACAGGGGCTGACCACTATGCCAGATCGCAACGCCCATGGTGCAGTGCGCAATTGGTTGCAACTGCAGCTATTGAAGGCTCTGCAGGGCTGGACGCTGGGCCCGGCCACTGGCACGCTTGCCCGTTCTTCACGCCCCGCGCTGGACCGTCATGACCGATTCCCGCATCGCCTCGTTGCAGCAGGCCTGTCCCGGCCTGAAGCTGAAGACCGACCCTGCCGACCTGGAGCATTACGGCCGCGACTGGACCCGGCGCTGGACACCGGCGCCGCTGGCGATCGCGTTGCCGGCCACGGTTGAAGAAGTGCAGGCGGTGATGCGCTGGACCTCGGCCGAGGGCGTGGCGGTGGTTCCCTCCGGCGGTCGCACCGGCCTTTCCGGCGGTGCGGTAGCGGCCAATGGCGAGCTGGTGCTGAGCCTGGAGCGGATGAACAAGGCGCTGGACTACGATGCGGTCGACCGCACCCTGGTGGTGCAGGCCGGCATGCCGCTGGAGGCGCTGCACAACGCGGCCCTTGAACATGGCCTCATCTATCCGGTGGACTTCGCGGCGCGCGGGTCGTGCTCGATCGGCGGCAACATCGCCACCAATGCCGGTGGCATCCGGGTGATCCGCTACGGCAATACCCGTGAATGGATCGCCGGACTGAAAGTAGTTACCGCCACGGGCGAACTGCTCGAGCTCAACAAGGGCCTGATCAAGAACTCCAGCGGCTACGATTTCCGCCAGCTGCTGATCGGATCGGAGGGCACGCTGGGCGTGATCGTCGAGGCCACGGTGAAACTCACCGACCCGCCGCCGGCCAGCAACGTGATGCTGCTGGCGCTGCCCAGCTTCGACGTGCTGATGCAGGTGTTCGCCGCCTTCCGTGCGCGGCTGCAGCTGCAGGCCTTTGAATTCTTCACCGACCGGGCGCTGGAACATGTTCTGGCCCATGGTGCGCAGGCACCGTTCGATGAGGTGCATCCGTATTACGTGGTGACCGAGTTTGCTGCCGGTGACGAGGCGCAGGAGGCGGCGGCGATGGCGGCCTTCGAGGACTGCATGGGCAACGGCTGGGTCAGCGACGGCGTGATCAGTGCCAGCGATGCCCAAGCGGCGCAGCTGTGGCGCCTGCGCGAGGGCATCACCGAGGCGCTGGCGCGCTACAAGCCCTACAAGAACGATGTCTCGGTGCGGATCTCGTCGATGCCGGCATTCCTGGCCGAGACCCAGGCGCTGATCGGCGAGGCCTACCCGCACTTCGACGTGGTCTGGTTCGGCCACATCGGCGACGGCAACCTGCACATCAACGTGCTCAAGCCGGACGGCACCAGCGACGCGGACTTCGTAAGCCAGTGCGAGCATGTCACCAAGCTGCTGGCGCAGGTGCTGGCGCGCTTCAATGGCAGCATTTCGGCCGAGCACGGCATCGGTCTGGTCAAGAAGGGCTACCTGGACAGCACGCGTGGACCGGCCGAGATCGCGCTGATGAAGGCGGTCAAGCGCGCGTTCGATCCCGAAGGGCGGCTGAATCCCGGCAAATTGTTCGACCTTTGACACGGGCAAAGTCTTCACCCAGCCGTTACGCTCCACCCACCCAATCGATGAACTCCCTGACCATGATCCGTCCGCTCCTGCTGCTTGCCCTGTTGTCCCTGCCGCTGGCCGGCGTCGCTTCGAGTTTTGCCGGCACCTCGGCCGGTTCGGCGACGGGCGCCTCTTCGGGTTCCTCGGGCAGCAGTTCGGGCGATGACAAGGTCGTGCTGGCTGCCCGCGATGATGCGGCTGCGTTTGTCGCCAGCGATGGCCAGATCCGTGGCGCGCGCCTGCAGGCGGCACTGGTGCACCTGCGTGAGCAGGATGCAGCTGCGCAGCAGCAGAGCGACCTGCAGCTGGCACGCGCCCTGCTGGCGCGTTGATCCAGCGCCCGGGTAGTGCCGGCCGCTGGCCGGCAACCTCATGACACCTGCGTGGAACGCTGCCGGCCATGGCCCAACGCGACGGAGGCGGATGGGCTGGCTCGCTGCGTTGGCGTGGCTGGTCATTCCAACAGCCCGTGCCGCCGACCGCCTGCAGCTGGACCCGGCCGGGCTGAGCCCGGCGCAGCAGCAGGTCGCAATGCAGACACTGGCTGATGTGCAGTCGTTGCTGCCCGACGGCCTGCTCCGAGCCCTGCCCGCGCAGGTGCAGGTCGGCTGGCGTGACGACCTGCCCGCCGACGTGCATGGCCGTGCCTTCGCCGGGGGCATCGCGCTGCGCCGCGACCTGCTGGACGACGATGTGGCCGGTGCCCGACGCGCACGGCGCAGTGCGCTGGTGCACGAATTGACCCATGTTGCCGACCGCACGGGGGCGCACTGGTCACGCAGCGCCCGTTGGCGTGACCTTGCAGGTTGGCAGCGCAAGCCCTGGCACCTGGGTCGCGGTGACAACGCCTTCCGCGACCGCAGTCCCGATGCCTACGAACTGACCGACCCGGCCGAGTACCTGGCGGTGAACGCCGAACACTTCGTGCTCGATGCAGAGTTCGCCTGCCGCCGTCCGGCCTTGGCGCAGTGGTACCAGGCGCATTTCGGTACGCCGCCCTCGCTGCCCGCGCCGCACTGTGCGGGCACCGTTCCGCTGCTGCAGGCCGATGTGGAAGAGGGCGCTGCATCGCTGCTCGCACTGGACCCGGCGCGGGTGTATGCCGTGGACTACCTGTTCGCCGAAGGCAGTGCGCAGCCGATGAGCCGCTGGGGCCACAGCATGCTGCGGCTGGTGATCTGCCGTCCCGGCCGCGCGCCGGGCCCGGACTGCAGGCTGGACCTGGAGCATCATCGGGTACTGTCCTTCCGCGCCTTCGTCGGCGATGTGCAGATCTCCAACTGGCGCGGGCTGACCGGTGGTTATCCTTCGCGCCTGTTCGTGCTGCCGCTGCAGCAGGTGGTGGACGAATACACCAAGGTCGAACTGCGCGGACTGGCCTCGCTGCCGCTGCAGCTGGACCGCAGCGAGATCGCCAGCCTGCTCGAGCGCACCGCCCAGGTGCACTGGAGCTATGACGGTCGCTATTACTTCGTCAGCAACAACTGCGCGGTGGAGACGGCGAAGCTGCTGCAGGCCGGTGTCCCGCGCCTGGGCGAAGCCGGCCTGGCACAGCTGAGCCCGCGCGGGCTGCGCCGCCGCCTGGCGCGGCTGCAGGCACTGGACGAGCAGGTGCTGGCCGATCCCGCGCAGGCCCAGGCGCAGGGCTATTACTTTGCTTCTGCGCGCGACCACTACCAGCAGTTGTTCGCGGTTGCCGCCGCGCAGATGGCGTTGCCGGCGCGCGATGTGCGCGCATGGCTGGCGCTGCCGGCGCAACGGCGCGCACCGTGGCTGTTGCGCGGTGATGTACGTGCCAGTGCCGGCCTGCTGCTGTTGGAACAGGCGGCGCAGCGGCGCGCGGAGCTGCGCGCGCGCGATGCACTGAAGCGACGGTTGATGGCCAACCCGGGCAGCAGCGCTACCCGCTCGCTGCGCGCGTTGCTGGAACAGAGCGGGCAGTGGTTGCGGCCGGGCCAGTTGCTGGCCGACGCTGGCTACGGCCTGCCGCAGGCGGACGAACAGGCGGAGGTGGCACGGGCAGCGGCCGCTGCCAGCGTACAGGCGGTACCTGCCTGGCAGGCACTGCGCGTGCAGCTGCGCGCGCAGTTGCCGGAATCTCAGCGACGTGAGTTGGATGAGATCGACCGCAATCTCGCTGCGCTGGGTGCGCGCGTGCGTGAGCAGGCGGCCGCAGTGCCGCCTACTGGCGCGGCAGCTCGATGATGAAACGACTGCCGCCGCTGGTGCCCGGGGTGCAGTAGACCTGGCCGCCGTGCGCATCGGCGATGGCCTTGACCACCGCCAGGCCGAGGCCACTGCCACCGCCCAGGCGCGATCGTGAGCCGTCGCCGCGCATGAATGGATTGAAGATGTCCGCATGCAGGGCCGGGTCGATGCCCGGGCCTTCGTCTTCAATCGCCACCTGCACATGGGCCACGGTGTCATGCACGGCGATGCGTACCTTGCCCGGGTTGGCATAGCGGCGCGCGTTTTCCAGCAAGGCCAGCAGCGCCTGCCGCAACCGCGTCGGGTCGCAATGGGCGGGGTGCTCCTCGCGGCTGGTTTCCAGCTCCAGCACGAAGCCGGCGCTGCGGAACGCGGGATCCACCAGGGTCATCACCGAATGCACCTCGGCCACCACATCGGTACGGGCGCGGCGCACGTCGAGGCGGGCGTTGTCGGCCAGGCTCAACACCCGCAGGTCCTCGATCAGCCGTGACAGGCCCTCGACCTGCGCGAGCAGGCTGCGAAACTGCGACTCATCGGGCTGGAACACGCCTTCGGCCAGGCCCTGCAGGCGGCCGCGCAGGATCGTCACCGGCGTGCGCAGTTCGTGGGCGATGGCCGCGTGCCACATCACCCGTTCGCTTTCCATATGCTGCAGGCGGCGTGCCATTGCGTTGAAATCGTCCACCAGCGCTGCGACCTCGCCGGGCGAGTTGGCCTCGGCCGTGGCGCGCGCCCCGAGATCGCCGCCAGCCAGCGCACGCACGCTGTCCACCAGTGAATTGAGCGGCGACAGGATTCGGTGGGCCAGTCGGAACGAGGCAGCGATCGCCAGCGCCAGACCGGTCAGGATCACCCCGACCATCCAGGCCAGCTCCGGTCCGCTTGGCAGCCAACCTTCCGGCTCTTCGGCGCTGGCCGGGAAGAACTCGATCAGTACGGCGTACAGCAGCCACGACGAGAGGATCACCATCACGATGACGCCGACGACCATCAGCGACATCGACACGATGATGTGCCGGCTGAGCCCGGAGCGACGCATCAGCGGTCGGCCATCAATCGGTAGCCGACACCGCGCACGCTGGCCGGAATCTGGGTGAGACCCACTTCGTCCAGCTTGCGCCGCAGCTTGCTGACATGGCTGTCCACGGTGCGCTCCAGTGCTTCGCTTTCCGGCAGGCATTCGTGCATCAGTTCGCTGCGGCTGAAGATCCGTGACGGGGCCAATGCCATGCAATGCAGCAGCTTGAACTCGGTCAGGGTCAGCAGCAGTTCGTGGCTGTAGCCGTCGCCTTCCACATGCACGGCGTGGGTGGCGGTGTCGATCAGCAGCGGGCCCACGCGCAGGGCGCTGGGGGCATCCGCCCGCGGACTGCGCAGCGTACGCCGCAGTACTGCACGCACGCGCGCCGCCACTTCTGCCGGGTTGAACGGCTTGACCACATAGTCATCGGCACCCATCCGCAATGCGGTCAGCTTGTCCAGATCCTGGTCCAGCGCGGTCAGCATGATCACCGGCGTTTCACCGCGCTGGCGCAGCTGGGTCAGCACGCTCCAGCCATCCAGTCGCGGCAGCTGCACGTCCAGCAGCACAAGGTCCGGGCGCATGCTGCGATGCAGGTCCAGGGCGATCTGGCCATCGGCCGCACGCAGGGTGCGCAGGCCCTCGCGTTCAAGGTAGGCAGCAAGGATGTCGGCGATCTCGGCTTCGTCCTCGACGATCAGGACCAGCGCCGCGAGGGCAGGGGAGGCATGCATGGCAAGGCGAGGCCGGAAGGTGCTTGTCCTCCATCGTATCTCCACAGTTCCTCCATCGAAACCCCATCATCGCCACGCACACTGCGCGCTTCATGATTCCTCAGCCGCGTCTGCGGCACTGTGCACAGCAATGAGAACCTTCAGGACTCCGGTCGCGCTGGTCGCGGCCTTCGCCTTGGCCATGACGGCCTGCTCCCGCCCCGAACCCACCGTCGAAGCCGTGCCGCGTGTCAGCGTGGTCACCGTTGGCCCGCAGGTGGTGCAGCGCGATGATGAACTACCCGGTCGGGTGGCGGCGGTGCGCACCGCGCAGATCCGTGCGCAGGTCGGCGGCATCGTGCAGCGCCGGATGTTCGAGCAGGGCGCGGAGGTGCATGCCGGAGAGCCTCTGTTCCAGATCGACCCGGCGGCGTTCCGCGCCGACGTCGATTCGGCGCTGGCTGCCCTGCAGCGCAGCGAGGCGGCACTGGGTCGCAGCCGGGTGCAGTCACAGCGGCTGCAGGCATTGGCGGCCGCACAGGCGGTCAGCCAGCAGCACCGCGACGATGCCAGTGCCGAGCATGAGCAGGCCCGGGCAGCGGTCAACGAGGCGCGCGCGATCCTTGCGCGACGCCAGCTCGACCTGCGCTACGCCACGGTCAGTGCACCGATCGATGGCCGCATCGATCAGGCACTGGTGACCGAAGGCGCGCTGGTCGGCGTCGCCGATGCCGATCCGATGGCGGTGGTGCAGCAGATCGACCAGGTCTACGTGGACGTGCGCCAGCCTGCTTCGCAGCTGCAGTCCCTGCAGCGCAGCGCGGTGGACGGCGAGTTGCCGGTGACGATCATCGGCGCGGCGGGTACGCCGCTGCCCGAGCGCGGCCGGCTGCTGTTCTCCGGTGTCAATGTCGATGCTCGCACCGGCGATGTGATCCTGCGCATCCTGGTCGACAACCCGGAGCGGCAGTTGTTGCCGGGCATGTACGTGCGTGCGCGGGTGCCGCGTGGTGCGCCGGCCAGCGCGTTGCTGCTGCCGCAGCAGGCAGTGCTGCGCAGCGCCGGTGGCCAGGCCTATGCCTGGGTCATCGCCGCCGATGGCAAGGCGGTGATCCGCACGCTGGAGGTGGACGGCAGCGTCAACCGGCAATGGCTGGTGCGGCACGGCCTGAAGGCCGGCGAGAAGGTGGTGGTGGAAGGCCAGGAGCGCCTGCAGGAAGGCGTGCTGGTCGATCCGCGCAACTGGCAGGTGCCGGTCGCCAGTGCCAGCGCACCGCCGACATCCGAACGCCAGGGCTGAGCCCTTCCAGGAACCCACGACATGGCCCGTTTCTTCATCGATCGCCCGGTATTTGCCTGGGTGCTGGCGATCTTCGTCATCCTGGCCGGCGTGCTGGCCATTCCGCGGCTGGCGGTCGAGCGCTACCCGGCGGTCGCACCGCCCAGCGTCAGCATCTATGCCAGCTATCCCGGCGCCAGCCCGCAGACATTGAATGATGCGGTGGTCGGCCTGATCGAGCGCGAGCTGTCCAGCGTCAAACACCTGCTGTACTTCGAATCGTCGGTGGACACCTCCGGTGAAGCGTCGATCACCGCCACCTTCAAGCCCGGCACCGACCCTGAGCTGGCGCAGGTGGACGTGCAGAACCGGATCAAGGCGATCGAGCCGCGCCTGCCGCGCAGCGTGCGCCAGAACGGCCTGTTCGTGGAGGCGGCCGACTCGGGGTTCCTGATGCTGGTGGGCCTGCGCTCACCCGATGGCAGTGTCAGCGAAGCGGCGCTGGGCGATTTCATGGCGCGCAACATCATCGAGGAGCTGCGGCGCATTGACGGCGTCGGCCGCGTGCAGCTGTTCGGTGCCGAACAGGCGATGCGGATCTGGCTGGACCCGACCCGCCTGACCGGCTACGGCCTGACCATGGGCGATGTCGCCAGCGCGATCGAGCAGCAGAACCTTGAAATCTCGCCGGGCCGCATCGGCGATTCGCCCGGCGTTCCTGGCCAGCGCATCACCGTGCCCTTGAGTGCCGAAGGCCAGCTGTCCACGCCCGAACAGTTCGCGGCGATCGTGCTGCGCGCCGGTGCCGATGGTTCGCGCGTGCTGCTTGGCGACGTTGCCCGGGTCGAACTGGGCGCGCAGAGCTATGCCTGGGGTACGCGCGAAGATGGCTATCCGGCGACGGCCGCCGGCGTGCAGCTGCGCCCCGGTGCGAATGCGGTGCGTACCGCCACGGCGGTGCGCGAACGCATGGCCGACCTGCAGCCGCTGCTGCCGCAGGGTGTCGAATCCAGCATTCCGTTCGATACCGCGCCCTTCGTGAAAGTATCGATCCAGAAGGTGCTGCAGACCCTGATCGAGGCGATGCTGCTGGTGTTTGCAGTGATGTACCTGTTCCTGCAGAACTGGCGCTATACGCTGATCCCCGCCCTGGTCGCGCCGATCGCGCTGCTGGGCACCTTCGCGGTGATGCTGGCGCTGGGTTTCTCGATCAACGTATTGACCATGTTCGGCATGGTGCTGGCGATCGGCATCATTGTTGACGACGCGATCGTGGTGGTCGAGGGCGTGGAGCGGATCATGGCCGAAGAGGGGCTGCCGCCGCGCGAGGCCACGATCAAGGCGATGCGTGAGCTGACCGGTGCGGTGATCGGCATCACCCTGGTGCTGACGGCGGTGTTCATCCCGATGGCGCTGGCCAGTGGTTCGGTTGGTGCGATCTACCGCCAGTTCAGCGTGGCGATGTCGGTGTCCATCCTATTCTCGGCACTGCTGGCGCTGAGCCTGACCCCGGCGCTCTGCGCGACGCTGCTGCGGCAGGGCACACGTGGTCACCATGGCCGCGGCGGCGTCTTCGGTGCTTTCAACTGCGGCTTCGAGCGCATGACCGGGCGTTACCAGCAGGGCGTGGCGGCCGTACTGCGGCGCAGTGGCCGGGTGATGGGCCTGTTCGCTGCCTTGCTGGTGGCACTGCTGATCGGCCTGCATTGGTTGCCGGGTGCGTTCCTGCCGGAAGAGGACCAGGGCTATTTCATGACTTCCATCCAGCTGCCGGCCGAATCAACCGCCGAGCGTACGCTGGCGGTGGTCGAAGCCTACGAACAGCATGTCGCCTCGCGGCCGGCGATCGCGTCCAACCAGGCCATCCTCGGCTACAGCTTTTCCGGTTCCGGCCCAAGTGCGGCGCTGACCTACACCATGTTGAAGGACTGGGGTGAACGCGGCGGCAGCACCGCATCGGACGAGGTGAAGGCGGCGCAGCAGGCCATGGCAACGGTCCCGGAAGGCGAGGTGATGAGCGTGATGCCGCCGGCCATCGACAGCCTTGGCCGTTCCTCCGGCTTCTCGCTGGCGCTGCAGGCGCGTACCGGACAGGGCCAGGCCGAGCTGCGCGCTGCCCTGCAGCAGCTGTTGAAGCTGGCAGAGGCAAGTCCGTTGCTGGCCGAAGTGAATGCCGATGGCCTGCCGGCGGGCAGCAATGTCCGGCTGGACATCGATCGCGCCAAGGCCGAAGTGATGGGCGTGGCGTTCACCGACATCAGTGCCACGTTGTCGGCGGCAATGGGCTCGCAGTATGTCAACGATTTTCCCAATCGTGGGCGCATGCAGCAGGTGATCATGCAGGCCGATGCGCCGTACCGGATGGAGCTGGAGGACGTGCTGAAGCTGTATGTCCGCAACAGCGAAGGCGGCATGGTGGCGCTGTCCGAACTGGTCACCCCGCACTGGACCGAGGCGCCGCTGCAGCTGCAACGTTACCTGGGGTTCCCGGCATTGAATCTGTCCGGCGCACCTGCCGGCGGGGTGTCCACCGGCCAGGCGATGGTCGAGATGGAGCGCCTTGCCCAGCAGCTGCCAGCGGGTTTTGCCCTGCAGTGGACCAGCCAGTCGCTGCAGGAACGCGAGTCGGGTGCCCAGGCGCCGTGGTTGCTGCTGCTGTCGATGCTGGTGGTGTTCCTGGTGCTGGCGGCGTTGTACGAGAGCTGGTCGATCCCGCTGGCGGTGATGCTGGTGGTGCCGTTGGGCCTGCTCGGCGCTGTTGCTGCGGTGTTGCTGCGCGGGATGCCCAATGACGTGTTCTTCAAGGTCGGCATGATCACGGTGATCGGACTCTCGGCGAAGAACGCGATCCTGATCGTCGAGTTCGCCCGCCAACTGCAGCAGCAGGGACGCGGTCTGGTCGAGGCGACCATCGAAGCAGCACGCCTGCGGTTGCGACCGATCGTGATGACCTCGCTGGCGTTCGCGCTGGGCGTGGTGCCGCTGATGCTGGCGCAGGGGGCTTCAAAGGAAACGCAACAGGCCATCGGTACCGGTGTGTTCGGCGGCATGGTCAGTGCGACCGTGTTGGCCGTGTTCTTCGTGCCGGTGTTCTATGTGGTGGTGCAGGGGGCGCAGCAGTGGCTTGCGCAGCGCCTGCGCCGACGCCGGCCGACGCCGGGAGGGAGCGTGGATGGAAAGCAGGTGGATGGAAAGCAGGAACCCTGAGGGCCTGTACGAGGCGCAGCTGCGCGTGTTGGAGCAGCAGCTGCGGGATGCGCTGCTGGACGGCGACCATGGGGCAGCCACTGCGCTGCTGTCACCGGTGTTGTTCATGATGGATGGGCAGGGCGGGCGGGTGCTCGAGCTGCCCTGGTTGAGGGACTGGCAGCAAGGGCGCCTGCAGATTCTTGCGCTGCAGGTGCATGCAGTTGAAACGCTGCTGTGTGGACGCCTGGCGTTGTTGTCCGGCGATGTTCAGCTGCATGTGCATTGGCGGGGACGCGAACACATGCAGCGCTTGCGCCTGTTGCGCGTCTGGACAAGCGCTTCCAGTGCCAGCGGCGCGCAGCTGCTGTCGATGGCGGTGCTGGCAGGCTGAACAGGGTCGTGCGGCTTTCAGGCCCCGTTTGCGTGCAGATGGTAGGGTCCAGGGTCTCTGTAGTTTCGACAAGGAGTCGAGCCATGCGTGTAATTTCCAGTCTGTTGGCTGCCTCCCTCGGCCTCGCGCTGAGCGCCTGCCAGCCGGCCCAGACGCCGGCCGCCAGTAATGCAGGCGATGCGGCCGCAACGCCGGCACCGGCACCGGTGGCCGCCGACGCTGACGGCGGCGTCAATGGCGCCGGCAACGAAACCCTCTATCGCTGCGGCGACCTTGATGTGCGCGCGACCTTCAACGGAGAGGACGCAGCGACGGTTGTGATTGGCGGGCGCAGTTTCGCGATGTCCTCCGAACGTGCGGCCTCCGGTGCGAAGTATGGCGACGGCAAGGGCAACAGCTTCTGGACCCGCGGCAGTGACGACGCGCTGCTCAGCCTGAAGGGCGAGGCGGACCGTGAATGCAGCGCGGTGGAAGCGACCGAGGGCGATGGCAGTGCCGGCAACGCGGCGTTCCGTGCCACCGGCAACGAGCCGGGCTGGCTGGCCGTCGTCGACGGCGATACGCCGGGCCTGCAGGTGGATGTGGATTACGGCGAGCGCCGCTTCACCGTCGCCAAACCGACCGAGGGTGCCGATGGCTGGGTTGGCAAGGCGGCGGATGGCACCGACATCAAGCTGAGCTTCCAGCGCACCACCTGCCAGGACGGCATGAGTGGCGAGACATTCGAGGCCAAGGCGATGCTGGCCGTGGGCACGCGCCAGTACCACGGTTGTGGCAACTTCGGCGGCAAATAAGAAAAGGGGGCGGAGGGGATTACCTTGTTTGTGCCATGAACGATGTAATCCCCTCCGTCCCCTTTTTTTCCGTCAGCCCTCGCAGGGCTTCAGATCCAGATCGGGGGACAGGTCGTAGCGCAGGTTCACGCCGATCAACGCCTGCCGGATCGCGCAGTCATCGCGATGGCGGGCCACCAGGTCGGCAAAGATCTTCTCTCGATCGTCGCAGAACCTGGCGATGGCGGCCTCCAACTCGCGACGACGGGCGTCGTCGTAGGGTTCTTCGCCGGCAAAATGCTGGCAGCTGTTCTCCCGTTCGATGAAGGCCTGCACATCGGCGGGCATGTCGCAGTAGATGCGGATGTCCTGCACGAAAGCGACGTCGTTGGGGACGCTGCAACCGGCCGCAGCCCGCGCCTGTTGCTCCTCCTCGGGGCTACCTGCCAGCGTCGCCGCAGCATCTGCTTCATCTGCAGCCGGTGCAACCGCAGCGGCAGCGGTGTCCGCTGCGGGGGGCTGCGTCACCGCGTCCGCGGCGACGTCACCGGTGCTGTCCGCTGCCCGCGGCGAGCACGCCACGAGCAGGGACAGGCAGGCGATCAGCGCAGCGCGATTAATCGGCACGGCCGGCAAATTCGCCGGTGGCGGTGTTCACCAGCACACGCTCGCCGTTGACGATGTACTCCGGCACCATGATCTCGATGCCGGTGTTGAGCTTGGCCGGCTTCGGGCGCTTGGTGGCGGTGCCGCCCTTCAGTTCCGGCGGCGTCTCGATCACTTCCAGCACCACCGAGGCCGGCAGCTGGATGGCCACCGGCTGCTCGTCGATCACCTGCACGTAGATGCCGGTCAGGCCGTCGGTGATGTAGCCGGCGTCATCGCCGATCACGTCCGCGTCCAGGGTGTAGGGGGTGTAGTCCTCGTCGTCCAGGAACACGAACGCATCGCCGTCCTTGTACGAGTAGGTGGACTGGCGGCGCAGCAGTTCGACTTCGACCAGGTTGTCGTCGGCATCGAAGCTGGCGTCGAGCTTGTTGCCGCCCGGCACGCTGTACATGATGAAGCGGAAGCGGACGTTGCCGCCGCGACCCTGCGGCGAGCTGCGCTCGATGTCGCGGATCTGGTAGACGCCGTTGTTGAACTCGACGACGTTGCCCTTCTTGATGTCGTTGGCTTTCATGATGATGTTGGTCGTTGGGGGAGGGCGCCGTCCCGGCGCCCGGGGGGAATCACTTCGGAGCGAGCCGGGTGGCGCCGTCCAGGCGGATGGTCTCGCCGTTGATGTAGGTGTTGCCGAGGATGTGGCCGACCAGGCTGGCGAAGTCTTCCGGCTTGCCCAGGCGCGACGGGAACGGGATCGAGGCGGCCAGCGATTCCTGCACGGCTTCGGGCATGCCATCAACCATCGGCGTCCAGAACACGCCCGGCGCGATGGTGTTGACGCGGATGCCGAAGCGCGACAGCTCGCGGGCCATCGGCAGGGTCATCGCCACCACGCCGCCCTTGGAGGCGGAGTAGGCGGCCTGGCCGATCTGGCCTTCGTAGGCGGCAACGCTGGCGGTGTTGATGATGACGCCGCGCTCGCCGTCCACGCCGGCCTCGTTGTGCTGCATGCGGTTGGCTGCGGCCTTGGCGACATTGAAGCTGCCGACCAGGTTGACCATCACCGTGCCCTGGAACCCGGCCAGCGGCATCGGGCCTTCCTTGCCCAGCACGCGGCCAGCGCCGAGGATGCCGGCGCAGTTCATGGCGACATTCAGGCCGCCGAGGAAATCGCAGGCCTGGTCGATGGCCGCCGACACGGTCGCTTCATCACTGACGTTGACGTTGAAATAGCGGGCGTTGTCCTGCCCCAAGCCGGCAACAGCGGCCGCGCCCTTGGCGTCGTTGAGGTCGAACAGGGCGACCTTGCCGCCCTCGGCAACCAGGTGCTGGGCCACGGCCAGGCCGAGGCCGGAGACGCCGCCAGTGATCACGGCACGTACGGAAGACAGCTGCATTGCACGGTCCTGCAGGTTCAAGAACCGCCGATTCTAACGGAAGCGACGGCAGCCGCCGTTGTGCACTGCGCCGCCGGCCTCAGCCCAGTTCGCGGGCGCGGCGCAGGCGACGCTCGAAGTCGGCGGCGGGCAGGCCATGGGCGAACAGGAAACCCTGGCCAACGGTCACCCCTAGGTCGAGCAGGCACTGCCGTTGTGGCTCGGTCTCCACGCCCTCGGCGACTACGCCCAGGCCCAGGCTGCGCGCGATCGCGCAGACTGCCTCGCACACCGCCACATCCGAGCGGTTGCGGGGAATGCCTTCGACGAACAACTGGCTCAGCTTCAGCCCATGGATGGGCAGGCGCCGCAGGTAGTTCAGGGCGCTGTAGCCTTCGCCGAAGTCATCGATGGTCAGCATCACCCCCATTTCGCGCAGGCGGGCGAAGGTGCGCAGGGTGTCCGGCGCATCCTCGATCAGCACCCGCTCGGTGAACTCCAGTTCCAGCACGCTGCCGGGCAGGCCGAACTCATCCAGCACCTGCCGCACCCAGCGGGCGAGATCCTCACCGACGAACTGGCGCCAGGACACGTTGACCGCCACCCGCACCAGGCCGAGCCCGTCATCCTGCCATTGCCGTACCTGCCGGCAGGCTTCGCGCAGCGCCCATTGGCCGATGCGCACGATGTCGCCGGTGTGCTCGGCGTGGCGGATGAACAGGTCCGGGCGCATTGGCCCCAGCTGTATGTTGTGCCAGCGCATCAGCGCCTCGCAGGCGATGGTGGCGCCGCTGCGCAGGTTGACCTGTGGCTGGTACACCAGATGGAACTCGTCGCCATCGAGGGCCTTGTGCAGCCGGCTCTCGATCTGCAGGCGGTCATGCTGGCGCTGTGCCAGTTCCGGGGAGAACACCTGCCAACCGTTGCGGGTGCGGCGCTTGCACTCGTACATCGCCGTGTCGGCGTTCTGGATCAGCTGCTGCGGCCGGTTGCCATCGCGCGGTGCGCGGGCGATGCCGATGCTGGCGGTCACCGGGAACTCGTCGCTGCCCAGCTGGAACGGTGCCGAGAACGCCGCAGTGATGCGCTCGGCCAGCTGTTCGGCCTGGTCCGGCTGGTCGCGCAGGTCGCAGATCACCAGGAACTCGTCGCCGCCAAAGCGTGCAAGCAGGCCTTCGGTGCCGATCGCAGTGGCGATGCGCCGGGTCGCTTCGATCAACAGTTCATCACCGGCGTTGTGGCCAAGCAGGTCGTTGACCACCTTGAAACGGTCCAGGTCGATGTACAGCACCGCCACGCGGTCGTGGCTGGGGCTGTCCATGCGCACGCCGAGGTCGCTCAGCACCGCATCGCGGTTCATGATTCCGGTCAGCGGGTCGGTGCGGGCCTGCACGCGCAGGGTTTCCTCGGCCTGCTTGCGCTCGGTGATGTCCTGCACGGTGCCGGTGATGCGGGCGGCATCGACATCGCCGGCCGAGACCTCGCCGATCATCCGTATCCAGAACGAGTGGCCATCGCGGCGCTGGCCCTGCAGCTCCAGGCCGAAGCTGCTGCGGTGTTCGATGGTGTCGGCCAGCGCCTGCTGCAGGGCGGCGCGGTCGTCGCTGCGCAGGCAGTCCAGCAGGTCGGGCATGTCCTCCAGGTCGGCCGGCTGGCCGACGATGCGCCGCGCTTCATCGGTGAGGTACAGGCGCTGCAGGCCGCGATCCCACTCCCAACCGCCGATATGGGCCAGTGACTGCGCGCGCGCGAACAGGGTGTTGTTGCGCTTCAGTTCGGTGATGTCACTGAACATCGCATAGACATGGTCGGCCTGGTCGCAGCCGTTGCCGAACACCGGCACGTTGGTGGTGGACAACCACAGCATGCGTCCGCGCGGGCGGTGGTACAGGCCGATGATGGTGCTGCGGATCACCCGCCCGGCCTGGAAACAGCGGCTGGTCGGCCACTGTGACTGGGTCAACGGGTGGCCATGCTCGTCGACGATGATCCACGCTTCGGGATCGAGCATCGCGTTCAAGCCCACGCCGCCACCGGTGAGGCCGAGGATGCGATGTGCGGCCGGGTTGGCCGACAGCACGCGCAGGTCGCGGTCGAACAGGATCACGCCCTTGTCGATCGATTCCATCAACAGGCGATAGCGTGACTCGGCGCGCCAGCGCCCGCTCAGGTCGCGGGCGACGGCGACGATGCAGGGTTGGCCGCGGTCCTGGAAGCCGGCCGAGTGCACCTCCACCGGAAAGCGGCTGCCATCACCGCGCATGTTGGTCACTTCGATGACGTAGGTGTCGCCGCGGTTCAGCGCTTCCCACACCGGTTGCAGATGGTCGCTGGGCAGGTCGGGATTGAGCAGTTCGATCGGCTGGCCGACGATGTCCTCGCGCGGGCGGTCGTAGGCGACGATGCCGGCGCGGTTGACGTCCAGCACCACGCCTTCGGCGCTGAGGATGCTGACCGGGTCGGGCACGGCGTCGAACAACGCGGCATAGCGTGCCTGGGTATCCAGTTCGCGCTGCTGCGCATCGGCCAGCGCCTGCCGTGCCTGGCGCAGCAGCCTGGCCTGGGCCGGCGGCGGCGAAGCAGCCAGCGCCGCGTCCAGAGCGGCCAGCGCGACGTCGGTTGCGGCGGGTGTATCGCCGATGGCCGGACGGTCGCGCGGGCCGCTGTCGTTCATGTCGCTGCCAGCGCCTGCCCGACGCGGCTGGCGGTCGCGCGGCCGAGCAGTCCGGCCAGCCAGCGGCCGGTCTCGGCCAGCGACGGCAGGTCGACACCGCATTCCAGGCCCAGGCCCTGCAGCAGGTACACCACGTCCTCGCTGGCCACGTTGCCGCTGGCGCCCTTCGCGTACGGGCAGCCGCCGGCACCGGACACCGCACTGTCGACCACGCGCACGCCTTCTTCCAGGCAGGCGGCGATGTTGGCGATGGCCTGGCCGTAGGTATCGTGGAAGTGCACGGCCAGTGCGCTCATCGGGATCTCGGCAGCCACCGACTGCAGCATCGCGCGGGCCTTGCGTGGCGTGCCGACGCCGATGGTGTCGCCCAGCGAGATCTCATAGCACCCCATCTGGTGCAGGGCGCGGGCGACGCGCACCACATCGGCCAGCGGTACCTCGCCCTGATACGGGCAGCCGAGCACGGTGGAGACGTAGCCACGCACGCGCACGCCGTCGGCGGCCGCGCGGCGCAGGATCGGCTCGAAGCGGGCCAGCGATTCATCGATCCCGGCGTTGGTGTTGGTGCGGTTGAAGGCTTCCGATGCAGCGGTGAACACCGCGATTTCCTGCACGCCGACGGCGCGCGCACGGTCGTAGCCCTGTTCGTTCGGCACCAGCACCGGATAGGCGATGCCCGGGCGGCGCTGGATGCCGGCATAGACCTCGGCAGCATCGGCCAACTGCGGGACCCAGCGCGGGCTGACGAAGCTGGTGGCCTCGATCGTACGCAGGCCGGTGGCCGACAGGCGATCGATCAGTGCGATCTTGTCGGTGGTCGCCACGGCCTGCTTTTCGTTCTGCAGCCCGTCGCGCGGGCCGACCTCGACGATGCGGACGAAATCGCTCATCGCGGCACCCCCATGAAAAGCGGGGCGGGGCGGGCAGGGCGGATGGGATCGGCTGGGGTCACGACGGTTCCTGGGAAACGGGGGCGGCCCGGTCTTCGCCAGGCTGCCAGATGAGATACGCAGGCGGGTCGCACAAGCGGCCACGCCTGCGCCTGGTGGCGACGCAGGGGTCTACCCGGGCAGGTGGCAGACCGCCTCGATGTTGTTGCCGTCGGGGTCGATCACGAAGGCGGCGTAATAGTCCGGGTGGTACCAGGGACGCAGGCCGGGCGCACCATTGTCGCGCCCCCCTGCGGCCAGCGCGGCGGCGTGGAAGGCATCAACCTGGGCGCGTCCGGCGCAGACGAAGGCCACGTGCACGCCCTGGCTGAGCGGCGCCGCATTGCCCAGCCAGAAGAACGGCTTGCCGTGGTTGCCGAAACCCACGTGGTCGTGGGCACCGGTCTGTTCGGCGCTCACCTCCATCACCACGCCGATCTGCAGCGGTGCCAGCGCCTGCAGGAAGAAGGCCCTGCTGCGCGGCAGGTCGCCGCTGTTCAAGCCGATATGGTCCAGCATGTCAGGCCTCCGTGACCCAGTGCGGCGCGCGTTTGTCGAGGAAGGCACCCAGGCCCTCCTGGCCTTCGGCCGATACCCGCAGGCGAGCGATCAGGGCGGCATTGTCACGGTCCAGGCTGTCGCGATCATGGGCGTCGCGAACCTGCCGGACCAGCAGCTTGGCCGAAGCCGAGGCGATCGGCCCGGCCTTGTCGAGCAGGGCCAGCTGTCGCTGCACCGCCTCGTCCAGGCGTTCGGGCTCCACCAGCTGGTGGATCAGGCCGATACGCAGGGCGGTGTCGGCGTCGAAGTGCTCGCCGGTGGCGAACCAGCGGCGGGACTGGCGGCTGCCGATGGCCTCGATCACATAGGGCGAGATCACTGCCGGCAGCAGGCCCAGGCGGCTTTCGGTCAGGCCGAAACGGGCGGCGCTGGTGGCGATGGCGATATCGCAGCAGGCCACCAGGCCGACGCCACCACCAAAGGCGGCGCCGTGGACGCGGGCGAGGGTGGGCTTGGGCAGTTCGTCCAGGGTGCGCATCAGCCGGGCCAGGGCCAGGGCGTCGTCACGGTTGTCTGCCTCGCTGGCGGAGGCCATGCCGCGCATCCACTGCATGTCGGCACCGGCGGAGAAGGAGGCACCGTGGCCGGCCACCACCACCGTGCGCACCGTGTCATCGCGGCCGGCCGCTTCCAGGGCTGCGGTCAGCCGGGCGATCAGGCCGGCGTCAAAGGCGTTGTGCAGCTCCGGCCGGTTCAGCCAGAGGGTCAGGACAGCGCCGTTGCGCTCGATCTGCAAAGCATCGTTCATGGGATTCCGGGGGTTGCTCCATACCTGTATGGATCATAGCGGGCCATTGGTCATGGGCCATGACGCGACGCGGGAATGTTAGAATCGAGAACCATTTACATCCAGCAGAGAACACGCTAGATGACGCTGTCCGAACTGCCCCTGCACGCCTCGGCCGTGGTCGATTCCGTGCAGGACCTGCATGCCAACGATGCCATCGCCCGGCGCCTGCGCGAGCTGGGCTTCGTCAAGGGCGAGGAAGTGCGCCTGGTGGCGCGAGGCCCGGTTGGTGGCGAGCCGCTGCTGGTGCAGGTCGGGTTCACCCGTTTCGCGCTGCGTATCAGTGAGGCCCGGCGCGTGGTCATCGACCCGGCCAGCCAGGAGGGACGTGCATGAGCGCCACCGCAACCGCCGCCCCGCTGCGCATCGCGCTGGTCGGCAACCCCAACAGCGGCAAGACCGCGCTGTTCAACCAGCTGACCGGCAGCCGGCAGAAGGTCGCCAATTACACCGGCGTCACCGTTGAGCGCAAGGAAGGCCGCCTGCGTGCGCCGTCCGGCCGCGAGTTCGCCGTGCTCGACCTGCCGGGCGCCTACAGCCTGCAGCCGGCCAGCCTGGACGAGGCGATCACCCGCGACCTGTGCCGGGGGTTCTACCCGGGCGAGGCCGCGCCGGACGTCCTTCTGTGCGTGATCGACGCCACCAACCTGCGCCTGCACCTGCGCTTCGCCCTGGAACTGCGCGAGCTGGGCAAGCCGATGATCATCGCCCTGAACATGGTCGACGCCGCGCAGCGCCGCGGCATCCAGATCGATGTGGCCGCGCTGGAGCGCGAGATCGGTGTGCCGGTGGTGGAAACCGTGGCGGTACGCAAGCAGGGCGCGCGTGCACTGGTGGAACGCCTGGATACGATGGTGCCGCACCTGGATGCGCCGCTGGCCGGCGTTGAGAGCGGTGTGGACTACCACGCGCAGGTGCGCGCGATCCTGGCCGCAGCCGTGCGGATGCCGGCACGGACGGCGAAGATCGACGACACGCTGGACCGCTGGCTGCTGCATCCGGTGTTCGGCCTGATCACGCTGGTGGTGGTGATGTTCCTGATCTTCCAGGCGGTGTTCGCCTGGGCCACGCCGCTGATGGATGGCATCGAGGCCGGCTTTGCCTGGCTGGGTGAACTGGCCGCCAGCGTGCTGCCGGCAGGTCCGCTGACCAGCCTGCTGACCGACGGCATCATCGCCGGCCTGGGCGGCGTGGTGGTGTTCCTGCCGCAGATCCTGATCCTGTTCGCCTTCATCCTGGCGCTGGAAGAGTCCGGTTACCTGCCACGCGCCGCGTTCCTGCTGGACCGCATGATGGCGGCGGCCGGCCTGTCGGGGCGGTCGTTCATCCCGCTGCTGTCCAGCTTTGCCTGCGCGGTGCCGGGCATCATGGCCACCCGCAGCATCCAGGACCCGCGTGACCGCCTGGCCACGATCCTGGTGGCACCGCTGATGACCTGCTCGGCAAGGCTGCCGGTATATGCGCTGCTGATCGGTGCGTTCATACCGGCCGGCAGGATCGGCATCTTCAACCAGCAGGGCCTGGTGCTGTTCGGCCTGTACGTGGCCGGCATCCTCAGCGCGCTGGTGATGTCGTGGGTGATGAAGAAGTGGCGTCGCGACAAGAGCGAGCACCCGCTGATGCTGGAGCTGCCGTCGTACCGCATTCCGCATCCGCGCGACCTCGCCGTCGGCCTGTACGAGCGCGGCATGATCTTCCTCAAGCGTGTCGGCGGCATCATCCTGGCGCTGACCATCCTGCTGTGGTTCCTGCTGTCGTTCCCGGGCGCGCCCGCCGACGCGACGATGCCGGCCATCGACTACAGCTACGCCGGCCAGATCGGTCATGCGATGACCGCGATCTTCGCGGCGCTGGGCTTCAACTGGCAGATCTGCATCGCGCTGATCCCGGGCCTCGCTGCGCGCGAAGTAGCGGTGTCCTCGCTGGCGACGGTGTATGCGCTGTCGGCCGCCGATGACGATGCGGCGATCTCCGCACTGTCGCCGGTGGTGGCCGACGGCTGGTCGCTGGCTACCGGCCTGGCCCTGCTGGTGTGGTTCATCTACGCGCCGATGTGCATTTCGACGCTGGCCACCATCAAGCGCGAGACCAACTCGTGGAAGACGATGGGCTTCTCGGCGTTCTACCTGTTTGCTGCGGCCTATGTCGCGGCGCTGATCACCTACCAGGTGACCGTGGCGCTGGGAGGCGGCTGATGGATGCCGGCCTGCTGGTCCAGTACCTGATCATCGCGGTGGCCGTGCTGGTCAGTGCGTGGGTGGTGTTGAAGAAGCAGGCGCCCGGCACCGTGCGCAAGCTGCGCGGCGCGCTGGCACTGGCGCTGCTGAAGCCGGGCCGTGCGGCCTGGCTGCAGGCGCTGGGCCGGAAGATCGCGCCGCCGGCCACTGGCGGTGGCGGGGCGTGCGGCGGCTGCGACAGCTGCGGACCGACACCGCCGAAGCAGCATTAGAGAGGCTTCTGGGCGCTGCCCTGGTGAGTGCGGACCTTCCCTGGTGGGTGCGGACCTTGGTCCGCACTGCCGATTGATCATCCACGCATGGCGTGGATCTACCCATCCCCAGCGCTGCCCTCCAGCGGTGTCGGAATTGATCATCCACGCAGGACTTGGATCTACGTTGCAGGCAGGGTGAGGCGACCGGTTCGCGGCGATGCGTCAACCTGCCCGCGTGCCAAGCTCCGCTGCCAGTGCCAACCAGCGTTCGCGCTGTTGCGGCGTGCTGCTGCGCACCGGGCCCAGCCGGCTGACCCGCACCGGGCGGATGCCGCAGAACTCAAGGATGGTGGCGCGGATCTGGGTAATGCCCGGATCGCGGTAGATCCAGCGGTAGTACCAGGGCGGCGTATCCAGCGTGGTGATGACCCGCGCGCTGCGCCCCGCCAGCAGCCGGTCCCACCACACCGAATCGCGACGGTAGCGGAAGGCGAAGCCCGGCAGCAGCACGCGGTCGAAGAAGCCCTTCAGCAGTGCCGGCATCGCGCCCCACCAGGTCGGGTAGACCAGCACCAGGTGGTCGCAGGCGTGGATCGCGTCTGCTGCATCCTGCAGGTCGGTTTCCAACGGCTGGATCTGGCGATAACCGTGGCGCAGCACCGGGTCGAACTGCAGTTCACCCAGGGCGATCAAGTGCACGCGGTGGCCGGCGTTGCGGGCGGCGGTCGCGTAGCGCTGGGCGAGGGCGCCGCACAGGCTGTCGCGGTCGGGATGGCCAAGCAGGATCAGGATGGAGCGGGACACGGCAGTCTCGGAGGCTGGAAGGCGACCGACGTTGCGCTATGCCCCAAGGGCAGAGTCAAACCCCGCCGGGGCAGCCAGCGGGGGCCAGCACGCAGGGACCATCGCCCTGTTGCAGCCATTGCCGCAGCTCGTCAGCCACATGCAGCAGCTCGATCTCGGTGCGGGCAAGGCGCTCGCGCTCGGCGGCAATCGCAGTGCGCTGGCGTTCCAGCAGGGCGAGCACGGCTGGCCAGTCCAGCTGGCCGTCGCCGCGCTGCAGGCGGGTGATGGCGGCCAAGCCGATGCCCAGCCCCAGTGCCTGTCGGATCAGCTGCACCCAGGCCACGTCCTGCTCGCTGTAGTCGCGATAGCGGTTCAGGCGCGGCACTGGCGGCAGCAGGCCGCGTGCCTCGTACAGGCGGATGGCCTTGGCGCTGGCGCCGGTGCGGCGGGCGACTTCGGAAATGCGCACCGTTTCAGCCCTGCATCCGCGCAGGCGGCATGACGGCGTCAGCGCTTGGCGCGGGCGGTTTGCAAAGGTGCATGAGGTGCGGGCCAGCGCTTGAAGGGGCACGCAGCGTAGCAGCGACAGTGCTTGCCGGACCATGCGTGCTGCCGCTAGCCTGCGTGCATGAACCAGACTCCCCTGCGATTGCTTATTCACGGCGCCTCCGGGCGCATGGGCCAGGCCCTGTTGCGGCTGGCCGCCGAACATCCTGATTCCCTGCAGATCGTCGCTGCGGTGACCGGCCGCGCGCCGGCGCAGCGGGTGATCGACGGCGTGCCGTTCTTCGCGGCCAGCGAGTTGCCGGGGGCGCCGGTGTTCGATGTGGCGATCGACTTCAGCCTGCCCGAGGGCTTCGATGCGCTGCTGGCACTGTGCGTGGAGCGCGGTGCGGGACTGGTATCGGGCACCACCGGTATTTCCAGTGTGCAGCGCCAGGCACTGGAAGCGGCGGCGGCGAAGATCCCGCTGGTGTGGGCGTCGAACTTCAGCTTGGGCGTGGCGGTGCTCGATGAGCTGGTGGAACGTGCGGCGCAGGCGCTGGCCGGCTGGAACTGCGACATCGTCGAATCGCACCATACGCAGAAGAAGGACGCGCCCTCGGGCACGGCGTTGACCCTGGGGGCCGCGGCGCAGCGGGGCGGGGCCGAGCCGCAGTACGCCAGCCTGCGCGCCGGAGACATCGTCGGCGAGCATCTGGTGCAGTTCACCGGCCTGGGCGAGCGCATCGAGCTGGTGCACCGGGCCACCAACCGCGACATCTTCGCCCGCGGGGCGCTGTTTGCCGCTCGCCAGCTGCAGGGCCGGGCGGCAGGCAGCTACCGGGTACGTGACCTGCTGGACGGCCCCCTGTAAACGGTAGCGGCGGGGGCCGCCCCCCCGGGGGGGGGGGGGCCCCCCCGGGGGGCCCCCCCCCCCCGCTACCCTTGGGTGCCTGCATACGGCCCCGGATTGAAATGAATGCGCAATCGCCTGTTCATGAATGGCGATAACCGCTGGCGCGAGCGCCCCGGCACCGCTACAATTCGCACTCGCCGAATCACGAAAGCCGGACCGGTCCCAGACCGTACGTCCGCGCTTTTTTGCAACCGGATTTCCGTGAAGCGCAGGCGTGACTTCGGCACCCCCTCGGTAGCCAAAGTGAGAATTCCGTGACCCAAGCCGCAATCCTCGTCCTCGAAGACGGCACCGTATTCGAGGGCGAATCCGTAGGCGCGCCCGGCCTGTCCGTCGGTGAAGTGGTGTTCAACACCGCCATGACCGGCTACCAGGAAGTGTTGACCGACCCGTCCTACGCCCGGCAGATGGTCACGCTGACCTATCCGCACATTGGCAACACCGGCATGACCGACCAGGACGATGAAGCGTCCAAGGTGTGGTCGGCCGGCCTGATCGTGCGCGACGTACCGCGCCGCCCGAGCAGCTGGCGCAGCCAGGTGTCGCTGCAGGACTGGCTGATCCAGCGTGGCGTGGTCGCCATCGCCGGCATCGACACCCGCAAGCTGACCCGCATCCTGCGCGAGAAGGGTGCCCAGAACGGCGCGCTGATGGCCGGCGACGGCATCGACGTGGAAAAGGCGCTGGAAGCGGCCCGCAAGTTCCCGGGGCTGAAGGGCATGGATCTGGCCAAGGTCGTGACTACCGACAAGACCTACGTCTGGACCGAGGGCCAGCTGGACCTGGATGCCAACGCCTTCGTCAGCGTGCCGGCCCAGTACAAGGTCGTGGCGTACGACTTCGGCGTGAAGACCAACATCCTGCGCATGCTGGCCGAGCGCGGCTGCGAGGTCACCGTGGTGCCGGCGCAGACCCCGGCCGCTGAAGTGCTGGCGCTGAAGCCGGACGGCGTGTTCCTGTCCAACGGCCCGGGTGACCCGGAACCGTGCGACTACGCGATCGCCGCGATCAAGACCTTCATCGACGTGAAGATCCCGACCTTCGGCATCTGCCTGGGCCATCAGCTGCTGGGCCTGGCCTCGGGCGCGAAGACGATCAAGATGGGCCATGGCCATCACGGCGCGAACCATCCGGTGCAGGACCTGGACAGCGGCCGGGTGATGATCACCTCGCAGAACCACGGCTTCGCGGTCGATGAAGCCAGTCTGCCGGCCACGCTGCGGGTGACCCACCGTTCGCTGTTCGACGGCACCAACCAGGGCATCGCCCGCATCGATGTGCCGGCGTTCTCGTTCCAGGGCCACCCGGAAGCCTCGCCGGGCCCGCATGACGTCGGTCCGCTGTTCGATCGTTTCGTGACCCTGATGGCCGAGGCGAAGGCTTGATGCGCAGCGCCGCTCTGCTGCTGTCGCTGTGCTGCGCCGCGGGTGCGGCACAGGCTGCGCCGGCGTCCGCTGCGGACATGGACGCGCTGCTGCACACGTTGAAGAAGGACTCGGTCGGTGCGTCGTCGGCGGCGATGATGGTCGAGGAGGTGCCAACGCTCAAAGCGCTGGCCGAAAGCGATCGCCAATGCGCCCGCACCTCCATCCAGTCGTTCTTCTACGTTCATGCGCGCCAGTCGTTGATCAACAGCCTTGGCGAGGACGGTGACGTGATCGTCGCGGACTGGTCGCGCTTCCTGGCCACACCGTCCGGAAAGGGTTACCTGATCCTCACCCGTGCGCTCCCGGAGTCGGCAGCGGACGCGTCGGTCAACGTCAACGACGAGGCGTACGCCGCCGGATTCGACGCCTTTCTCGGCAGTACGTCCTTCAAGCGCCTGGATGCTGGTTTCGATGCAATGAGCGTCCCTGACGAATTTGCGGTGAAACTGAGCCAGGGATTGCAGGACCAGTGCGGGATTGCGCTGAAACCCGAAGAGATTTCCTGATCGACAGCGTGCGATCACTCCCCCTTGTCACGCTGTACTGACTTAGAGAAGAAAATGCCCAAGCGCACTGACCTCAAGACCATCCTCATCATCGGTGCCGGCCCGATCGTCATCGGCCAGGCCTGTGAGTTCGATTACTCCGGCGCCCAGGCCTGCAAGGCCCTGCGAGATGAGGGCTACCGCGTGGTGCTGGTCAACAGCAATCCGGCCACGATCATGACCGACCCGGAGATGGCCGACGCCGTCTACATCGAGCCGATCAACTGGCAGACCGTCGAGAAGATCATCGCCAAGGAGAAGCCCGACGCGCTGCTGCCGACGATGGGTGGCCAGACCGCGCTGAACTGCGCGCTGGACCTGGCCGACAACGGTGTGCTTGAGAAGTACAACGTCGAGCTGATCGGCGCCAAGCGCGAAGCGATCATGATGGCCGAAGACCGCGAGCTGTTCCGCGTGGCGATGAGCGAGATCGGCCTGGAGTGCCCGACCGCTGCCGTTGCCCATACGCTGGACGAAGCGCTGGAGATCCAGACCCGCGTCGGTTATCCGACCATCATCCGCCCCAGCTTCACCCTGGGCGGCAGTGGCGGCGGCATCGCCTACAACCGCGAAGAGCTGATCGAAATCGTCAACCGCGGCCTGGAACTGTCGCCGACCACCGAAGTGCTGGTCGAAGAGTCGGTGCTGGGCTGGAAGGAATTCGAGATGGAAGTGGTCCGCGATACCGCGGACAACTGCATCATCGTCTGCTCGATCGAAAACCTGGACCCGATGGGCGTGCATACCGGTGACTCGATCACCGTGGCCCCGGCGCAGACCCTGACCGACAAGGAATACCAGCGCCTGCGTGATGCCTCCATCGCCGTGCTGCGCAAGATCGGTGTGGATACCGGTGGTTCGAACGTGCAGTTCGGCATCAACCCGGACACCGGCCGCGTGGTGGTGATCGAGATGAACCCGCGCGTGTCGCGTTCCTCGGCGCTGGCGTCCAAGGCCACCGGCTTCCCGATCGCCAAGGTCGCGGCCAAGCTGGCCGTGGGCTACACCCTGGACGAACTGAAGAACGAGATCACCGGGGGCCTGACCCCGGCCTCGTTCGAGCCGTCCATCGACTACGTCGTCACCAAGATTCCGCGCTTCGCTTTCGAGAAGTTCCCGGCTGCCGATGCACGCCTGACCACCCAGATGAAGTCGGTGGGCGAGGTGATGGCGATGGGCCGCACCTTCCAGGAATCGATGCAGAAGGCCCTGCGTGGCCTGGAAACCGGCAAGGTCGGCTTCGACCCGACCGGCCTGGACCTGACCAGTGAAGACGATCTGCAGACCCTGCGCCGCGAGCTGAAGGCGCCGGGTCCGGAGCGCCTGTTCTTCGTCGCCGACGCGTTCCGCGCCGGCATGAGCGTGGAGGACATCTTCAAGCTGTCCTACATCGATCCGTGGTTCCTGGACCAGATCGAAGAAGTCATCGCCGCCGAGACCCGGGTCGCAGCCGATGGCATCGACGCACTGGATGCGGCGCGCCTGCGCAAGCTCAAGCGTGCCGGCTTCTCCGACGCCCGCCTGGCCCAGCTGACCGGCACCAACGAAGCGGCCGTGCGTGCGCTGCGTCGCGCACACAAGGTGCGCCCGGTGTACAAGCGTGTGGACTCCTGTGCCGCCGAGTTCTCCACTGGCACCGCCTACCTGTACTCGACCTACGAGGACGAGTGTGAAGCCGCACCGAGCAACCGCGACAAGATCATGATCCTCGGCGGTGGCCCCAACCGCATCGGCCAGGGCATCGAGTTCGACTACTGCTGCGTGCACGCGGCACTGGCGCTGCGCGAGGACGGCTATGAAACCATCATGGTCAACTGCAACCCGGAAACCGTGTCGACCGACTACGACACCTCCGATCGCCTGTACTTCGAACCGCTGACCCTGGAAGACGTGCTGGAAATCGTCGAGCTGGAGCAGCCGAAGGGCGTGATCGTGCAGTACGGCGGCCAGACCCCGCTGAAGCTGGCACGCGCGCTGGAAGCCAACGGCGTGCCGGTGATCGGCACCAGCCCGGACTCGATCGACCTGGCCGAAGACCGCGAGCGCTTCCAGCAGCTGGTGGAACAGCTGGGCCTGAAGCAGCCGCCGAACCGCATTGCCCGCAACGACCAGGAAGCCCTGCTGCTGGCGCGCGAGATCGGCTACCCGCTGGTGGTGCGCCCGAGCTACGTGCTGGGTGGCCGCGCGATGGAAATCGTCTACGGCGAGTCCGATCTGGCCCGCTACGTGCGTGACGCGGTGAAGGTGTCCAACGATTCGCCGGTGCTGCTGGATCGCTTCCTCGACAACGCCGTCGAGTGCGACGTGGACATCATCGCCGACGCCCAGGGCAACGTCCTGATCGGTGGCGTGATGGAGCACATCGAAGAGGCTGGCGTGCACTCGGGCGATTCCTCCTGCTCGCTGCCGCCTTACTCGCTGTCGGCTGAAACCCAGGCCGAGCTGCGTCGCCAGGTGGTCGAGCTGGCCAAGGCCCTGAACGTGGTGGGCCTGATGAACACCCAGTTCGCGATCCAGACCGATGAGGAAGGCAACGACACCATCTTCCTGCTGGAAGTGAATCCGCGTGCCTCGCGCACCGTGCCCTTCGTGTCCAAGGCCACCGGCATGCCGCTGGCCAAGATCGCGGCCCGCTGCATGGCCGGCAAGACCCTGGAAGAGCAGGGCGCCACCAAGGAAATCGTGCCGGACTACTACTCGGTGAAGGAAGCGATCTTCCCGTTCGCCAAGTTCCAGGGCGTCGACCCGATCCTCGGGCCGGAGATGCGCTCCACCGGTGAGGTGATGGGCGTGGGCCGCAGCTTCAACGCCGCCTTCGCGCGCGCGCAGGAAGCCGGTGGCATCAAGGCGCCGCCAGTGGGCAAGGCGTTCGTGTCGGTGCGCGACCCGGACAAGAAGCGCGTGCTGCCGGTGGCCAAGGCCCTGCTGGCGCGTGGTTACAGCCTGGTTGCCACCCGTGGTACCGCAGCGTGGCTGCAGCAGCACGGCATGGACTGCGAGATCATCAACAAGGTGGTCGAGGGTCGCCCGCACATCGTCGATTCGATCAAGAACGGCGAGATCGTCTATATCGTCAACACGACCGAAGGCCGTGCCGCGATCAACGACTCGTTCTCGATCCGTCGCGAGGCACTGCAGCACCGTGTCACCTATTCGACCACCATTGCCGGTGCCAAGGCGCTGGTGGATTCACTGGAATTCCGCGGTACCGGCCCGGTCTGGTCGCTGCAGGAACTGCACAAGGAGTTGAACGCATGAGAGCACCCATCACGATGAAGGGCGCGCAGCGTCTGCGCGACGAACTGGATCACCTGAAGTCGGTCAAGCGTCCGAAGGTGATCGCCGCGATCGCCGAAGCGCGCGAGCACGGCGACCTGAAGGAGAACGCCGAGTACCACGCCGCGCGCGAGGAACAGGGCTTCATCGAAGGCCGCATCAAGCAGCTGGAAGGCGAGCTGTCGCACGCCGAGATCATCGACGTGAGCAAGCTCAATGCAGGCTCCAAGGTGGTGTTCGGGGCCAGCGTGATCCTGGCCGACGTGGAATCGGACGAAGAGAAGAAGTACCAGATCGTTGGTGATCTGGAAGCGGACATCAAACTCGGCCTGATCGCGATTTCCTCGCCGGTCGCCCGCGCGATGATCGGCAAGCTGGAAGGTGACTCGATCGTGATCGATGCGCCGGCCGGCCAGCGCGAGTACGAGATCGTCAGCGTCAGCTACCAGGACTGATCCGTGGCGACGGCAACCCTGCTGTTGCCGGCACGCAGCCGCTTTGCGGTGGCTGCATTGCCGGATGACGTGGCGCGCGCCCTGGGCCGCGCCACCACCTCGCAGGGCGACGCCGGTGAACGCGCGCAGCTGCTGCGCCACTTCACGGTGGCCGCGCCGCACTGGCCGGTGGCCGCATTGACCCGCCAGCGTGACGTCGGTGATGCCGCCGGCGCCTGCTGGCTGCGTGCCGATCCGGCCTGCATGGTGCCGGACATGCATGGCGCGCGGATGATGGGCCACGGCGAAACGCTGCGGCCCAGCCTGGCCGATACGCTGGCGTTGCTGCCCGTGCTGCAGCCGCTGTTTGCGGATGCAGGCTTCGTGCTGGATGCACCCGATCCGTCACGCTGGTACCTGCGCCTGCCCATCGGTACTGAACTGCCGGAGTTCGACAGCCCCGACGAGGTGCTGGGTGATGACCTGTTCTCGCACCTGCCGCCGGGCGAGGCGGGCCGTCGCTGGCGCGCACTGATGACCGAAGCGCAGGTGCTGCTGCACACCCACTCGTGGAACCAGCAGCGCGCCGCGCAGGGCCAGCAGCCGATCAATTCGCTGTGGTTCTGGGGTGGTGGCGTGATGCCGGTATCGGTGGCCACGCCGCACGCGCAGGTGCGCAGCCGCGATGCGCTGCTGCAGGGCCTGGCCCAGGCCGCAGGTGTCGCGGTGGATGGCGAGCAGTCGGTCGATGCACTGGTCGACCTGCGCCAGCTGCGCTCGCTGCAGCAGCTGGGCAACGATGCAATCCGGCCGCTGCTGGCCGCGCTCAAGCGTGGCGAGCTGCAGCGGCTGGTGCTGGATTTCGAGGACGGCCTGCAGTTCCAGCTGGATCGCGGCCAGCGCTGGCAGTTCTGGAAGAAGCCACGGCAGCTTCACGACGCCTGACGTGGTGGTAGCGCCGGGCTATGCCCGGCGGATGCCCTAGCGCAATTCCGTAACGTAGGTCGGCAGTTGCCAGTGGCGCTGACCGGCGCCCAGGCAGTGCCGGCCGACGAAGGTTGCCGCCAGCACCAGGCGGGCTCCATCCCACGCCCAATGCCGGTCTGTCCCGCAGCGGTCCGTAGCGCTTGCAAGGCCTTCTTCAAGGAACACGGCGTGCGGGTAGAGCGGGAACAGCGTGGATGCGGTGATCGGCACGGGCGCAAAGGGCGTTCGGTCGCGGATCACCCAGCTGCCGGCTGGCCGGATGTAGCGGCCGGTCGTGCAGTTCAACATCGCCAGCACATGCGTTGCATCGATCCGCTCGATGCGCAGGTAGCGGGAAGAGGCTGCAGCGCAACCCGCGCCGGCCTCGGCGCGCGGTAGCAGCGCTTGCAGTAGATCGGCACGTTCGGCCAGCGCGGCATCCTCGTCGTGGGCTTCAACCAGCAGCGGTGGCGGCACCAGGCGAGGTGCCACCCGTGCGGCCGGCACCTGCGATTCCGGCCGCAAACCCTTGCCCACCAACGCCCCTGGGGTGTGCAAGCGGCCCTGTGCCTCGTCCATCTTCAGCAGCAGTGCGGCATTACCGCTCTCTGCCAGTGGCCATGCCTGGCCCGCCGTGTCGGTCATCCTGACCGGCCGCCCGCGCACCAGTGCATCCAGCAGCGCCTGCGCATGTGGTGGTGCCAGAGCCAGGCCGGCCTCAAGCGCATCCACCGGGCCGATATCACCCAGGTCCGCGCCATCCACATGCAGCCGTAGCCGGCCCTCTGGATGCACCCGCGGGCTGCGGGGCGCGCCGTCACTGCCATCAGCCAGCGACAATCGCGCCGTCACGGGGGTGTCTGGTCCAGCGGCACGCTCGATGAGCACGCCCAGCATCAACGCGGCCGGTGGGCCGAACGCCACCATCCGGCAGGTGCCTGTGTTATCGCATGCCAGGTGTCCGTTCTGTTCAAGGAACGTGAACTGCGCGGGCGTGCCGGCGAAGCTGACAGGTGCCAGCATCAGTGACGCCAGCGCCAGTAGAGGAAATCGAAGCGTAGTCATGTTCCAGGTTTCCGGGTCAGCGGACCGTGCTGACAAGCGTCGGCAGCGTCCAGTGCCCGCCCGCCACGCCACGACACAGACCGGTACTGAACGCACTGCTTGGCTGGAATCTGCGGCCATCCCAGGCCCAGTCCCAGCCGGAAACGCAATCGCCGATGCCGCGGCCCTTGTAGCGCGCGTACAACGTGCGATCGGAGCGCGAGAAGCCTTCTGCCTCCAGCGTGACCGTCTCAGGTGCGAACGGCGGCTGATCGCGCGCGATCCAGAAGCCATTGCTGTAGTTGTACGCGCCCATCTGGCACAACGCCTGCACCAGCACGTGGTGGTCGTCCAACCGCTCGATCACCATTTCCGGTGTTCCCTTGTACTCGATCAGGCGCGGACAGTCGTCGTTGTCGCCGAGCGTGGCAATCAGCGCGTCGCGCAGCGCTTCGCTGCTGCCCAGCCCGCTATCGCCGGGGCGGCCGGCCGCCAGCACACCGCGCACGATCACCGGCTTGGCCACTGCGGCGGGCACGCTCGCTTCGGCACGCGTGCCGCGGCGTACCAGCGCACCGGGCGTGCCCACGCGCCCTTGGACCTCGTCCATTTTCAGCAGCACCGCGGCGGCACCACGATCGGAAATCGGCCAGCGCGTGCCCCTGCTGTCGATCACCTCGATACGGGCCTGGCCGGGCAGGGCGGCCAGCAGGCCTTCTACCTGCGCCGGCCGCAGCATCACTGCCTCGTCGGCCCCGGTGTCCTGCACTGGGCCCAGATCACGGCCGTTCACGTGCAGGCGCATTGAACCTTCAGGCACTGCACTTTCGCCATCCTCACCGACCCGCAGCCGCGCCTTCACTGCCGTGCCGGGGCCGCCGGCGCGTTCCAGCATCAGGCCCAGCAGGCTGTCCGCCTTTTCAGGGCTGTAGCCGGCTGCACGGCAGGTGCCGGTGTTGTCGCAGGCCAGGAACCAGTCGTGGTGTACGAACTCGATACCGGGGGTTGGCGGCGTGTTTGCGGCCTGGGAAGCAAGTGGCAGCAGGAGGCTGGCAAGCAGTACGGACAGCAGGCGGTACATGGCGAATTCCGTTTCAGAAGCGAACAAGCATGGGCGATCGCCACGCCTGCGCCAAGCCCGGAAGAGCCTGGTGAGCCGAGCGGGGTATCATGCGCGGGTCTTCCGCAACCCGGCGATGCCGATGTCCCTTGCCGCCGATGCTGCGCTGCCGTCTTCCGATACCCCGATGATCCGCCGTCGCGATGCAGTCGCGCCCGATAGCTGGCCGGAGGGCACGTTGCCACTGTTGGCACGCCTGTACGCCGCACGCGGTGCGCAGACGCCGGAGCTGGCCCTGCCCAAGCTCGGCAACCTGCATGCGCCGGAACTGCTGACCGGCATCGACGCGGCAGTGGACCTGCTGGTGCAAGCCATCGCCGCCGACAAGCGCATCCTGGTAGTCGGCGATTTCGACTGCGACGGCGCCACCGCCTGCGCGGTTGGTGTGCGTGGGCTGCGCATGCTGGGCGCGCAACATGTCTTCCACGCAGTGCCCAACCGCATGGTGCACGGCTATGGTCTGTCGCCGTCTCTGGTGGACGAGCTGGCTGCGCTGCAGCCGGATCTGCTGGTCACCGTCGACCACGGCATTGCCTGCCATGCCGGCGTGACCGCGGCCAAGGCGCGTGGCTGGCAGGTGCTGGTGACCGATCACCATCTGCCCGGTCCACAGCTGCCACCGGCCGATGTCATCGTCGACCCCAACCTCGACGGCGACGCCTTCCCCAGCAAGGCGCTGGCCGGTGTCGGCGTGATCTTCTACGTGCTGATGGCGCTGCGCCGGCAGATGCGCGAAGCGGGGGTATTTGCCGATGGCAAAGGGCCGGACCTGACCACGCTGCTGGACCTGGTGGCGGTGGGCACAGTGGCCGACCTGGTGGTGCTCGATGCCAACAATCGCGCCCTGGTCAGCGCGGGATTGCGCCGGCTGCGCAATGGCCAGGGCTGCGTCGGCCTGAAGGCACTGATCGAAGCCAGTGGTCGCGACGCCGCACGCCTGACCGCCACCGACATCGGCTTCGGGCTTGGCCCGCGCTTGAACGCGGCCGGTCGGTTGGAAGACATGGCATTGGGCATTGCCCTGTTGCTCACCGAAGATCCGCGGCAGGCCCGCGACATCGCGCAGACGCTGGAACAGATCAACGCCGAGCGGCGTGCGGTCCAGCAGTCGATGACCGATGACGCCGAACACGCGCTGTCGCGGGTGGTGCTCGATACCGCAGGGCAGCGCCCGGTGGCGGCCTGCCTGTTCGATGCTGATTGGCACCCCGGCGTGGTTGGCCTGGTTGCTTCAAAGATGAAGGATCGCCTGCATCGGCCGGTGATCGCGTTCGCTCCGGCCGAGCCGGGCGCCGACACCCTGCGCGGCTCGGCGCGTTCGATCCCCGGCCTGCATATCCGTGATGCGCTGGCGCTGGTCGATGCACGCCATCCCGGCTTGATCGAGCGCTTCGGCGGTCACGCGATGGCCGCCGGGTTGAGCATGCGTCTGGATCATCTGGCTGCCTTCGAAGCCGCGTTCGTCGCCACCGTGCTGGAGATGCTCGACCCGGCTGCACTGCAGCAGCAGGTGCTCAGCGACGGCGAACTGGCCGCGGACGAACTCGATCATCGCCATGCCGATGCGCTGCGTTTGGCGGGACCATGGGGGCAGGGCTTTCCCGAGCCGCTGTTCGATGGCCACTTCGAAGTGGCCAACTGGCGCGTGCTGAAGGAGCGTCATCTGAAGCTGGAACTGCGCCTGCCCGGCGTACCCGGCACGATCAACGCCATCCATTTCGGTGGCTGGCACGGCAATGCACCCGGCCGCCACGTGCATCTCGCCTACCGGCTCGCCTGCGATGACTATCGTGGCGGCGCCGCCATCCAGCTGATCGTCGAGCACTGCCTGCCGGCGTAGTCCATGCCGGGCATGGCCCGGCGCTACCGCTTCGGAAGGGTCAGCGTACGTCGGTCACCCGCGTCGGCAGTTCCCAGGTACCCCCGGGAACGCCGCGGCACAGGCCGCCACTGATCGCCGAGGTCGCGACGAAGCGGGTGCCATCCCACGTCCACGTTTCATCCGACACGCAGTCGGCCAGACCGCGGCCCTTGTGCGAGGCGACGATCTGTCCGTCGCCGTAGTCGATCGCGTCGCTGGTCACCCATTGCGGCTGGTAGGGCGCTTTCTCACCGATGACCCAGTAGCCATCACCGCTGTTGTAGGCCGCGCGCCAGCAGGGGACGTTGACCAGCAGATGCTTGGTGTCCAGGCGCTGGATCTGCAGTGGTGAATTGCTGATCGGAAGATCCGGGTCGGTGTCGAGCAGGCCTTCGCAGCTGGGTTCTTCCAGAGTGGCGCGCAGCGCCGCACGCAGCGCCGGCGAGGCGGCCAGCTTGGAAAACGCCGGGTCGTCCGGTGGCGTCGACAGCGTCGGTGCCTTGCGCACCACGGGTTTGGCAACGGCGGCAGGCACGCTGCTTTCGGCAGCGGCCCCCTTGCGCATCACCGCGCCCGGCGTGCCCACGCGGCCCTGGAACTCGTCGGTCTTCAACAGCACAGCCGCTGCGCCCTTGTCCGACAGCGGCCACGTGTGGCCGGCGGCATCGGCAACCGCGATGCCACCATCGCGCACCAGCGCGGACAGCACTGCGCTGGTCTGTGCCGCGCTGAGCACATGGACACGCGGCTCCGTGGCCGGCGCCAGCACACCGAGGTCACGCTGCTGGATGCGCAGGTGCAGCGCGCCCTTGGGCTGCGGCTGGTCATCGATCGGCTGCAACGACATCCGACCGCTGATGGCCTGATTGGGGCCGCCCGCCCGGGTCAGCAGCACGCTCAGGGTGCTGTCATCGCCACTGGCGTAGCCGGCCGCGCGGCACGTACGCGTGTTGTCGCAGGCCACGACCCAGTCGTGATGCTGGAAATAGAGGCCTGCAGGCGCATCGACGGCGCCGGCGGCCAACGGCCAGCACAGGGCCAGCAGGGTGGGAAGCAGGGGAGAACGCATGGGCATCCTTGCACGGGATCGGGAAGTCGCACATGGTGCGCGCAGGGGCAGCGAAGAACCAGCATCGAATCACGTTAACCCCGTCCTCCCGGTTGGTGCGTTCAAGCAGTCACGATCCCACTGGAGTCCTGTCATGGTCTTCGCCCGTTGCTGCACCGTACTGCTGTTGGCCCTGGCAAGCTGGCCGGCACTGCCCCAGGCGTCGCGGCGTCCGGCACCGCCGATGACGTCCACACCGCTGCTGATCGCGCCCGCCGCCGAACAGCCCGTGCAGCTGCGACATGCCCGCATCGAAGGCGAGGTCCAGGCCGGTATCGCCCAGACCCGTATCACCCTGGAGTTCCATAACCCCAACCAGCGCGTGCTGGAAGGTGAGCTGCAGTTCCCGCTGGCCGAGGGCCAGCAGATCACGGGGTTCGCCCTGGACATCAACGGCGAGTTGCGCGAGGCAGTACCGGTGCCCAAGGACCGCGGTCGTCAGGTGTTCGAGGAGATCGCCCGTCGTGGCGTCGACCCGGGCCTGCTGGAGCAGACCGCCGGCAACCAGTTCCGGCTGCGCGTGTATCCGCTGCCGGCCGGCGGCAGCCGCCGCGTGCAGTTGGTCGTACGCGAGCCGCTGGCATATGCCGGGCAGGGCTGGCGTTGGACACTGCCGCTGCAGTTCGTCGCCGGCGCCGCAGCCGTCGAACTGGACGTGCGGGCACCGAAGGGGGCTGAGGCAGGAAGCGCGCCGTTCCGCATCGCCGATGGCCGCCTGCACTGGCAAGGACGTGGCGCGCAGTTGCCGGCCCAGCTGCAATGGACGCTGCCGGCCGAGCGCAAGGCACAGGTGCAGGTTGCCCGCTGGCAGGACGGTCACTACCTGTTGGCGCAGCTGCCGGTGCCGACGTCGACCGCGCCGCGCCGTGTGCCGTCGGAAGTGGGGCTGCTGTGGGACGGTTCGGGTTCCGCAGGCCAGCGCGACCGCACCCGCGAGTTCGCGCTGCTGGATCGCTACTTTGCTGCGATGGGCGAGGGCAACGTCGCGCTGACCGTGCTGCGTGATCGCGCCGAGCCTGTGCGTCATTTCCGTATACGCAGCGGTGACTGGAGTGAACTGCGGCGCGCATTGATGGCGGTGCAGCCGGATGGCGCCAGTGCATTGGCGCAGTGGCAGCCGCAGCCCTCGGTGAAGGAGTACCTGATGGTCAGCGACGGCCTGCTGACTTATGGGCCGCAAGCACTGCCGGCGTTGGCCGCCGATCAGCGCCTGTTTGCGGTCAGTAGTGCCGGCGCACGCACCGATGCCACCCGCCTGCGCGGTTGGAGCGAGGCGCATGCTGGCAGTTTCGTGGCGCTCGGCAGCGATATCGATGCCGCTGCACGGGAGCTGCTGTCGATGCCGCTGGATGTCCAGATCGATGCCGGCCGTGGCGTGCAGGACGTGGTGGTCGACCGCCGCAGCCAGGCCCAGGGCTGGCTGTGGTTGCATGCGCGGTTGGCGGCCGAAGGTGTGCCGATGCGGGTGCGCATTGCCGGTGGGCAATGGCAGGCACTGCCGGAGAGCTCCACCAGCGCCGATGGCGATCTGCTGGCCGGCCTGTGGGCACAGGCACGCCTGCAGAAGTTGTCGACCGATCGGCGCGGCAATCGCGAGGCGATGCAGCGCCTGTCGCAGCAGTTCAGCCTGGTGGGCCCGGACACTTCACTGATCGTGCTGGAAACGCTGGACGACTACCTGCGCTACGCGATCCGCCCCGCAGGTGCCTTGCGCGCCCAGTACGACCAGCGCTTCGCACGCCAGGTTGCAGATCGCGATGCCGCCGACCGTCAGCGCCTGGACAAGGTGGTGACGCAGTGGCAGCAGCGCCAGCAATGGTGGAGCCGCCGTTGGCCGAAGGGCATGCGCGTGCAGGCGAAGGCGCTGGAAGTGGTCGGTCAGGACGCGTACGCGGCTGCCCCGGTGGCGATGCTCGCCGCGCCTCCTCCCGCGCCAGCGTCGATGGCCGTTGCCGCCGAGCAGCGGGCGGAGTCCAGCAGCGCGCGCGCCCGTCGATCGCCGCCGCGGCGGGCACCTGCGGGCCTGGAGGCCGCGATGGATGCCGTTGCCATCGAACCCACGGCGTCCAATGCACCGGCCGCCGCCAATGACGGTCAGCTGGGAATCCGGTTGGCCGCCTGGCAATCGGATTCGCCGGTTGCCCGCCGCCTGCGCCAGGGACCGTCGTCGCAACTGTACGACCGCTATCTGGCCGAGCGCGCTGCGAACGCCAACAGCAGTGCGTTCTTCCTCGACGTGGCCGACCTGTTGATCGAACAGGGCCAGCGCGATCTTGCCCTGCGCGTGCTGTCCAACCTGGCCGAGATGGAGCTGGACAACCGCCATCTGCTGCGCGTTCTCGGCTACCGCCTGCTGCAGGCCGATGCACCCACACTGGCGGTGCCGGTGTTCGAGCAGGTGCTGGCGATGGGCCAGGAAGAACCGCAGAGTTTCCGTGATCTGGGCCTGGCGCTGTCCGCAGCGGGCAAGCCGCAGCAGGCGCTGGCGCCGCTGTACCAGGTGGTCGTGCGGCCGTGGGATGGTCGTTTCGACGGCATTGCGCTGATCGCCCTGGATGAACTGACCAACCTGGTGGCCGGCAGCAAGCCGCGCCTGGATACCACCGGCATCGACCCGCGCCTGCTGCAGGCGATGCCACTGGACCTGCGCGTGGTGCTGGCCTGGGATGCCGACAACAGCGACATGGATCTGTGGGTCACCGACCCGAACGGCGAGCGTGCGTACTACGGCAACCGCCTGACCTACCAGGGTGGGCAGATGTCGCAGGACTTCACCGGTGGCTATGGTCCGGAACAGTTCTCGCTGCGCAACGCCAAGCCGGGCAAGTACAAGGTGGAGGCGAACTACTTCGGCAGCCGCCAGCAGCTGGTGACCGGTGCGACGACGCTGATGCTGCGCCTGACTACCCATTGGGGCACGCCGAAGCAGAAGGACCAGATGATCACGATGCGGCTGAAGGATCGTGCCGAGACGGTGCTGGTTGGCGAGTTCGAGGTGCGGTAGCGCCGGGCCATGCCCGGCGGCCGGCGCTGTGGTCCTGCGTGATGCTCACTGCGCCGTTGCGATCGGCACGCAACCCGAACAGCGGCCGCAGCCAGCGCACACGGCGCACCAGCAGTTCGTGGATCAGCAGGCAGCCGGCGACGGTGCCGACAATCACCAGCGCCGGCTCCAGCCACGCGCCCAGCTGCAAGGGCCGCAACCAGTACAGAAGCACGATCAGCACGGTCTGGTGCAGGATGTACCAGCTGAACACCGCCTCGCGGCAGTAGCCCAGGCCACGCCATGGCCGCGCTAGCAGGACCTGCGCCCATCCGAAGAGGGCCAGCAGGGAACACCAGGTGTACAGCGCTCGGCCAACGCGCTCGGTCTGCGCCCACGGCAGCGCCAGCACCCACTGCGGCAGATCGCCGAGGTCGGGCATCCGCCCCAACGCGCGGATGCCCAGTTCGACAGTCAGCCCGACAACGGCCAGCGCCAGGGTCAACCGCCGGCCGCGCACCAGCAGATCCCAGCCGCGCTGCCAGCGCGCGGCGAGGAAGCCGCCGAGGAACAGGGGCAGCGATTCGGCGTGCACGTACAGGTCATCGACCAGCGCATGGGTTGGCGGGTGGGCGGGCAGGATCACCAGCAGCGCCCACGCCAGCCACAGCACCGGCAGCAGCAGGCCCAGCGTGGCCACCCAGCGGTCGCCCGCAGGCAGGCCCGGCAGGCGGTGGTGCAGCGGCCGCACTACGCTGGCCAACACGATCGCCAGCAGCGTGTAAGGGATCAGATAGGCCAGGTACCACAGGTGGTTCCAGGTGAAGCCATAGGCGGCACCGGTGAAGCTGGCTCCCGGCCACGGCCGGAACTGCCAGTAGCGCCACAGGAATGCACCGAGCCCTGGCGTGACGTCGCCCTTGTCCACCGCTTCACAGTAGGCCTGCAGCGAAACGACCGCGACGATGCCGAACAACAGCGGCAACAACAGCTGCCCGCCGCGCCGCAACGCGAACCGCCAACGGCCCTGCGCGGGCAGGCACAGGCCCAGTGCAATGCCGGAGATGGCAAACAGCAGCGGCATGCGCCAACGATTCAGCGCGATCATCGGCCATTGCAGCCACTCCGCGGTGTGGATGCTCTTGAGGTGGAAGTCCCATCCGGCCACGTAGGCCATGGCCACGTGGTAGAGGATCAACAGCCCGAAGGCACCGATACGCAGGGTGTCGAGGTCGTGGCGGCGGGTCATGGCGGTATCCGTGTTGGCGTCCTGGCAGAGTGGAAGTCCTTGTGGGCTGTCGCCAGCAGCAAGGGGCGATTGGATGCCCGGCAGGGCCCAATGGCGGGGCGGAGGGACGAATGGCGTGGGTCAGTGGGGCTGTGGTTGGCGATAATCCAGTGATGGATGAGTACAACCAGCAGGACCCGGACATGCGTGGCGAATCGATGGGCAACGGCAGGCAAGGGCGGCAGGCAGCCGTTTTCTGGGTCGTACTGTTCCTGGGGACGGCGGCGGCCAATGTGCTGGCCAAGGCCATGATGGCGGCGCGCGATGGACTGCCCTCCCAATGGATGGCGGCCACGATTGACGAGTTCAGCAGTGCGCTGGTGTCGCTGCTGCTGCTGGCGGTGCTGATCCGCGCCGCGTCGCGCTGGCCGCTGCACACCGATACCTGGCGACAGCGCTTGGCGCCGTATCTGCTGGGCGCGGTTGCGTGGTGGCTGCTGCATGTGAGTGCGATGGTCCTGCTGCGCAAGGCCGCCCACGCCGTGCTTGGCAGCCACTACACCTTTGGGGACTGGCCGGCGCAATGGTTCTACGAGTTCTTCAAGGACATCCAGACCTATGCGCTGCTGGTCTCGGCAGTCCATGCCCTGGCCTGGTTCGGCCGCCGCCGCCAGGGTGAAGCGACCCTGCTGGCCGCCCCCGATGAGGGCCCGCCGGTCGAACCGGTCGATCGCCCCGACCATTTCCTGGTGCGCAAGCTGGGCAAGGAGTTCCTGGTGGCCACGGCCGACGTCGAGTACGCCCAGGCCGCCGGCAACTACGTGAACCTGCGGGTGCGCGGGCATGACTACCCGCTGCGGATCACCATGGCGGTGCTGGAGGCGCGGCTGGACCCGGTCCTGTTCCTACGCAGCCACCGCAGCTGGCTGGTCAACCGTGACCAGCTGCGCTCGATCGAGCCGCTGGACGGCGGCGAGGCCTTGCTGCACATGGCCGATGGGGCCAAGGTGCCCTGCAGCCGGCGCCAGCTGCCGTTGCTGCGCCAGGCCTTGGGCGGGTAGGGGCGTGGCAGGGCGGGACCGGCTTCTGCGCCGGTTCACCCCGGCCTGCGGTATCATTTGCAGTCATCTTTTGAATGCATAACCGCCGACATGATCGAACTGAATCCTGTCCGCCAGCGCATCGCCGATCTGACCGATCGCGTGTTGTCGCTCCGGGGGTATCTTTGACTACGACGCCAAGAAAGAGCGTCTTGAGGAAGTAACGCGGGAGCTGGAAAGCCCCGACGTCTGGAACAACGCCGAGTACGCCCAGAACCTGGGGCGCGAGCGCTCGACCTTGGAAAAGACCGTGGGCGGCATCGCCGCGGTGCTGGAAGGCCTGAGCGACGCCACCGAACTGCTGGAGCTGGCCGAGTCCGAGCAGGACGAGGACACCGCGCTGGCCGTGGTGGCCGACCTGGACAAGCACCAGGCGCACGTGGAGAAGCTGGAGTTCCAGCGCATGTTCTCCGGGCAGATGGACACCGCCCCGGCGTTCGTCGACATCCAGGCCGGCGCCGGTGGTACCGAAGCCCAGGACTGGGCCGAGATCCTGCTGCGCATGTACCTGCGCTGGTGTGAATCGCGTGGCTGGAAGACCGAGCTGATGGAAGTGTCCGGTGGCGACGTCGCGGGCATCAAGTCGGCCACGCTCCGCGTGGAAGGCGACTACGCCTACGGCTGGCTGAAGACCGAGACCGGCGTGCACCGCCTGGTGCGCAAGTCGCCGTTCGACTCGGACAACCGCCGCCATACCAGCTTCACCTCGGTGTTCGTGTCGCCGGAAGTGGACAACAACATCGAAATCGACATCAACCCGGCCGATCTGCGGACCGACGTGTACCGCTCGTCCGGTGCCGGTGGTCAGCACGTCAACAAGACCGAGTCGGCGGTGCGTATCACCCACATCCCGACCAACACGGTCGTGGCCTGCCAGACCGGCCGCAGCCAGCACCAGAACCGCGACAACGCGATGAAGATGCTGGCCGCCAAGCTCTACGAGCTGGAGATCCAGAAGCGCAACGCCGAGCGTGATGCGGTGGAAGCCACCAAGTCCGATATCGGCTGGGGCAGCCAGATCCGCAATTACGTGCTCGACCAGAGCCGTATCAAGGACCTGCGCACCGGCATCGAGCGTTCGGATACGCAGAAGGTGCTCGACGGTGACCTGGACGAGTTCGTCGAGGCCAGCCTGAAGGCCGGCCTGGCGGTTGGCTCCAAGCGCATCGATGCCTGATGCGTGCCCGGCGACAGCGGTACCGTCCGCTGCCCGGGCCATGCGTTGCGGGACGTCTTCGGCGTCCCGCAACGCCGTTGAAACCTGCAGGGCAGGGCGATGATGCGCAGTGAAGCCGAACGCAAGGAACTGGGAGGCTTTCTCAAGGCCTGCCGTGCGCGGGTCGACCCAGCAACGCTGGGGCTGCCAGCCGGCCGCCGACGCACGCCGGGCCTGAAGCGCGAGGAAGTCGCACTGGCGATCGGGGTCAGTGTCAGCTGGTACACCTGGATCGAGCAGGGCCGCGAAGTGCGCGCCTCGCCCGAGGTGCTGGAGCGCCTGGCGCAGGTACTGCGATTGAGCGACGACGAGCGCGCCTACGCGTTCGCGCTGTCCGGCTATGGCGTGCCGCTGGAATCGCCCGACGAGACGGTGACCGACGGCCTGCGCCAGCTGGTGGAGGCGATGCAGCCGATCCCCGCCTACGTGCGCAATACCCGATTCGACATCCTGGCCTGGAACCCGGCCATCGCCGATCTGTTTGTTGATTACGGTCAGCTGGCGCCGCACGAACGCAACACGCTGCGGCTGATGTTCCTGTATCCGCCTTACCGCACGTTGATCCTCAACTGGGAAGAAATGACCCGCGGGCTGCTGGCCAGCTTCCGCGCGGCGATGGCGCAGGCGCCGGACAAGGCGCCGTTCCTGGCACTGGCCGAGGACATCGGTGCGCACAGCGAGCAGTTCCGCCAGTGGTGGCCCGAGCACGATGTGCGTCGTTTCGACGAAGGTGCGAAAAAGCTGAACCATCCCACGCGCGGGCTGCTGGACCTGCAGTACGTGGCGCTGGTGCCGGAGAGCCGGCATGACCTGTCACTGGTGACCTACCTGCCGCGAAGGTAAGGGGTTGTTTGGCAGGGCTTGCAGCCCTGCACCTGCTGTAGTGCCGGCCGCTGGCCGGCAACCTCAACAGCAACAGCAACAGCGGGCTTTCCGTGGGGTGGCGGGGCGGTGTCGGAGTGCGGGGACGCCGCAAGTACGTCCGTGTAGGCTTGGCCGCGGCATCCATGCCGCGGACACCCCGCACTCCGACACC